>JAKAEN010000098.1 GCA_021818355.1 Actinomycetes bacterium
AGGGATCGAGCGAGGCGGTCGGCTCGTCCAGGATCACCGTCGAGTAGCCCGCCAACAGCAGCCGCGCGATGGCAAGGCGCTCGCGCTCGCCGCCGGAGAGCTCCCGTCCCCCCGGGCCGAGCATCGCATCCAGCCCTCGTCCTTCCAGCAGGTGGCCGAGGGCCGAGGACGACAGCGCCTCGCGCATCTCCGCCTCCGTCGCCCCGGGATCGGCCAGTGCCAGGTTGGAGCGGAGTGTCGTCTCCAGCACCGCGGGGTTTTCCGGGACGAAGCCGATCCGCGGCCACGGGGCGGCGGCGTCGGCTCCGAGCAGATCGATCCTTCCGGACGCAGGTGACAGGTAGCCCAGGGCCGCATAGGCCAACGACGTCTTACCCGACCCCGAGGCTCCCACCAGGGCGGTTGCCCGCCCGGGGGGGATCGTGAAGCTGAACGGGCCGAGAGCTCGCTTGGGAGAGCGCCGGACCACAACCTGATCAAAGGTGAAGCCCAGAACCGGCGAACCCCGGACCGGTGCCTCCCGGGCTTCTATTTCGGCCAGGGGAAGCCTGGACACCGAGAGGAGCTGGGCCGGGCCGAGCGCCGTCCCGGCCGCCAGCACCGCCACGGCTTCGAAGGCCGCTTGGGCGGCGAGCGGCATGATTCCCACCAGGACAGCGCGCATGCGGTGCGCCTCGATCGCGTTCAGCGCGAACCATGTGGAGGCGGCAAAGGCGGCCTGGGCGGCAAGGTTGGCGAGCATGGTGAGGCGCGCCTGTCGCGCGAGCCTCGCGCTGGCGCGCTCCTCAAGGCGCAGCGAGGCCTTCTCGACTTCCGCAAGATGCTCATCCAGGGTTCCCAGGAGGAAGAGTTCGTCCCGCGCGCGCAGGAGATCTCCCCCCTTGCGCTCGAGGTCCGCCCGCGCCGCCTCCTCACCGGCGGCGGCCTTTCCCCCCGCGCCTGCGAGCACTACGGCTCCGCCTATGGCGAAGAGGCCGATGAGCGCGAAGGCGAGGATCCCGGACCAGAGTTCGATGAAGGATCCCAGGGCGAGCGCCAGGATCGCCGTGGCGATTGCCAGGGCGATTGGCGCCACCAGGCGGATGAAGAGGTCCTGAAGGTCGTCGATCGAGCGGGTGAGACTGCCTAGCAGCTCTCCCGAACTCAGCTCGGAGGCCTCTTGGGGGAAGCGGGGGAGCAGCGCCCTGAAGACCATCACCCGCACGCGGGAGAGGCTGGAGAGCACCAGGGAGTGGGAGAGGATCCTCTCGAGGTAGCGGGCGCCGGCGCGGGAGATGGCGAAGTAGCGCGTACCCGCCATCAGGACGCCAAGGGTGAGGATCGCCGGGCGCTGTGAGGCCCGGGTGATTAGGTAGATTGCCGTGGCGACCAGGCCGATGGAGGAGGCATAGAGGAGGACGCCGCTTCCCAGGTAACCCGCGAGAAGGCCGGGCTTCTCCGCAATCGAGCGCGCGGCCGCACCGAGGGCCGCTCGTCCTTCTCTTGTTTCAGTCCGCCTGCTCATTGCCCTCCGATCCTTCCCGGTCGAGCTGCAGGGTGACGGTGGCGGTCTCGGCTAGCCGGGGCCGGTGGGCCGCGAAGACGAGCACCGACTCCGAGAGGAGCCCAAGAACGTGTGGCCAGATTCGGGATTCGGTCTCGAAGTCGAGGTGCGAGGTTGGCTCGTCGAGGATCACGAGCGGCCGAGGGTGGATGAGAACCCTCGCCAATGCCACCCTCTGCCGCTCGCCCGCCGACAACGCGTCGCCGAATTCCGACATGCGATAGGCCAGCCGGCCGGGGAGGCTCTCCACCAGCTCCTCCAAGTCGAGGGCGGCGAGCACCTCGGACATCCGCTCCGTACCGGGGTCCGGCCGGCCGACGAGGATGTTCTCTTCGATGCCGGCCTCGAAGAAGGTGGGCTCCTGGGGAAGATAGGCCACCAGGCGCGACAGCTCCGAACCCGGGAGCCTTCCCGTCTCCAAGCCCGCGAACAGTGCCCTGCCCTGGCTGGGGAGTTCGAGACCGGCCAGGGCGCGGCACAGGGTGCTCTTCCCGCTTCCGCTCGGCCCCAGCAGGTATAGGCGTTGGCCGGGTTGCGCGGTGGCCGAGAGCGGCGCCACCAGGCGCGCCCCGTTGCGGGAAATGCCCACTCCTTGCAGTTCGAGGCGTCCATCGGAAGCCGGCGCCACTGCCGGCGCGCGTCGAGCGGCCGGCTTCTCGTGACCTCGGTCGAGGGCGGAAAAGATCCCGTCCAGGGCGGTGCGGGCATCGGTAGTGGTGTGGAACTGCACGGAGGCGTTGCGAATGGCCAGGTAGGCCACCGGGACCAGCACCAGGACCGACACCGAGGGCGCGAAGGCGACGCCGCCGTCGGCCAGGCGGATTCCGATGCTCACGGCCACCAGCGCGATGGCCACGGTGGTCACCACCTCCAGCACGCCGCTGGAGATGAACGCCAGGTAGAGGGTCGACATGGTCGCCTTACGCAGCTGCTCCGACGCGCTGCGGATGAGGTCTTCCTGCCGGCGTTCGGCGCCGATGCCCTTTAAGGTGGCTATCGCGGCCACGGATTCCACGAACTGGGCGGAGAGCCTCTGCAGGCTTTGCCATTTTTCCAGTGCCTTTTCGCCCGCGGTCCGCCCGAGCACGATCATGAGCGGTGGGATGGCCGCCATGGTGCCCACCTCGATCAGAGCCGAGAGGGGGTCCGCAAAGGCGGAGTATGCGACCACCGCCAGCGGTGCGACCACCGCGTAGGTCGCGGCGGGGATGAACCCTACCAGGTAGGTCTCCAGGTCGGCCAGGCCCTTGGTGGCCAGCAGCATGGTGCCGGCCGCTTCTTCCAAGCCGCCGTGGCCGGTGTCGACGTCAGTGGCGGCCATGAGTATCCTGCGCCGTAGGTCGGCCTTGATACGGCCCGCCATCTGTGACATGATCCTGTCCCTCCCAAAGGCGATCAGCGCGATGGCCAGCGAGGCAAGGGCGAGGCGGGGGAGGGCGGCTTTGGCGGCGGTCAGGCCCGAGCCGTGGACAGCGGCGGCGACGATGTGTCCGAAGACGACGGCTTGCAAGATCACCGCCACCACCGTCGCCACCTGCAGAAAGGCGGAGAGCGCCGTTATGGCCATGCTTCGTCTGTCCAGGACCAGCAGCCGGCGGTCGAAGGGAGCGGCCGGCTTGATGTCGAGGATCTCGGCGGGTTCGCGGCTCACAGCTGCTCCATCACCAGGAAAGGCTAGAGGGTGGAGGTGTTTCCAGGCCGATAAAGGCCAAGGCCCTGCCGGCCGAAATGGCCGGAGCGGGGCCTTGGCCGAGACCTGTACACCCGGGTGGAGCCGCTACTCGGGGGTCGGGCTGGTGGCGGGCACGGCCGTCTCGCCTCCCGCGCCGGGCGCGGAGATGCGCTTGCGGAAGACGTGATAGGTCCAGCCCTGGTAGAGGAGCACCAGCGGCGTGAAGATGGCCGCCACAATGGTCATCACCACCAGGGTGTAGTGCTCTGAGGCGGCTTGGGGGATGGTGAGCGAGAAGGCGTTGTTGGTACTCGACACCAGCACCCGCGGGTAGAGGTTCAGGAATAGGGTGGCCGTGATGCCGACGATGGATGCCCCTATGGAGGCAAAGGCCCATCCGAAGTACCCCTCTTGCACCAGCACCACCGCCGCGACCGCAACCATCAGGGCGCCCACCGGGAGTATGCCCGGTACCACGCCGGTGTCGTTGATGTGGCTGGCGTTGAAATAGGTCCAGGCCAGGAAGGCGAATATGAAGACCATCGCCGCGGGCGCGAGCCGGCGGGCCAGCCGCTGGGTGCGTTCGCGCAGCTCGCCGGTGGTCTTGAGGGCCAGGAAGAGGGCCCCGTGGGTGGCGAATACCACCCCGGTGGTGAGGCCCGTGAAGACCGAATAGGGGCTCAGGAGTGAGAAGAAGTTCCCGGTGAACTGGCCGGCATGGTTGAGGGGGATGCCGTGCACGAAGTCGCCGAAGGCGACCCCCCAGAGTATGGCCGGAAGGGCTGACCCGACGATGATGGCGACGTCCCACCACTTGCGCCACTTCTCCGACAGCCCCTTTCCGCGGTACTCGAAGGCCACCCCGCGGAAGATGAGCGCCGCCAGGATCAGGAAGAGAGCCAGATAGAAGGCGGAGAAGACCGTGGCGTACCAGACGGGGAAGGCGGCGAAGGTTGCGCCTCCCGCGACGAGCAGCCAGACCTCGTTGCCGTCCCAGGTGGGACCGATTGCGTTTATCATCAGCCGGCGATCCATGTCGCTCTTGCCCAGCACTCCGAGCAGCATTCCCACCCCGAAGTCGAAGCCCTCCAGGAAGAAATACCCGGACCAGAGGATGGCGATGAGCGTGAACCAGACGATCTGCAGTGCGGTTGGGTTGTCCATCGCTGCTCCCTAGTAGACCAGGTCCGCGGTGTGGGCGGACTCAGCGGATTGTGGTGGCTCCGAAAGCGGCTTGCGTGCGTAGCGGAACATGAGCATCCCGTCCACGATGGCCAGCACCGTGTAGATGACCGTGAAGCCGACCAGGGTGATCCCGACCGATAGCGAGGAGAGGTTCGAGACGCCGCCCGAGGTCTTCAGAAGCCCATAGACGATCCAGGGCTGGCGGCCGACCTCGGTGAAGATCCACCCGGTGGTGTTGGCGATGAAGGGGAGTGCCGCCACCCAGACGGCGGCTTTCAGGTACCAGTGGGTGTCGTCCAACTTGCGGCGCTTCATGTACCAAAGCCCGATGGCCGCGAAGAGCAGCAGAACCCCGCCGACGCCGACCATGATGCGGAAGGTCCAGTAGGTGACCCACACCGGGGGCTCGTAGCTTCCCGGCCCGTACTTGGCGACGTCCTGGGCCTGGAGCTGATTGATTCCCTGCACGGTGCTGTTCCAGGAGTTGTCGGCCAGCACGGAGAGAAGGTGCGGCAGGCGGATCTGGAAGATGGGCTGGCCGGAAAGGTTGCCGATGGTCAACAGCGAGAAGGAGGCGCCGGTCTGGGTGTTGTAGAGGGCCTCGGCGGAGGCCATCTTCATCGGCTGCTCCTTGGTCATCACCTGGCCCTGGATGTGGCCGACGAAGGCGTTCAGGAACATGGAGACGAAGAGCACCGCAATGCCGAAGCGGGCGGCTGCGGAGAAGGCCGGCGTCTTGCCGCGCTTGGCGAGCTGGTAGGCGCTAACCGCCAGGATGATGGCGGCGGCGGTGGTGATGGCGGCCAGCAGGGTGTGGAAGAACGTGACGATGAGAGTCGGGTTGACGAGCAGCGCGAAGAAGTCCGTCATCACCGCTCGATGCGTCGAGGGGTCGATCTTGTAGCCCACCGGATGCTGCATGAAGGAGTTGGCGGCGAGGATGAACAGGGCGGAGAACATGGTCCCGATGCTGACCATCCAGATCGAAAAGAGGTGGACCCGCTCAGAGACCTTCCCCTTGCCGAAGAGCCATATTCCCAAGAAGGTCGACTCGAGGAAGAAGGCGAGCAGGCCCTCGATGGCAAGGGGCGCGCCGAAGATGTTCCCCACGAAGACGGAATACTGGGACCAGTTCATTCCGAATTGGAACTCCTGAACGATCCCGGTCACCACCCCGATCGCGAAGTTGATCGCGAAGAGCTTGCCGAAGAAGTCGACGATCTGGCCGTACTTCTCGTTCTTGGTCCGGTGATATGCGGTCTGCATGATCGCCAGGCTCAAGGCCATGCCGATGGTGATCGGCACGAAGATGAAGTGGTAGATGATGGTTATTGCGAATTGCCAGCGCGATAGCGCAAGGGCGCTCATTCAATCCTCCTCGCCGCGGCGCACGGAGCGCGCCGATCGTCGCAACCCACGAATGGACGTCTTCGCAGGATCGAAGCCGCTCCAAGACTACGCGGGGGAGTGTAGGCAGACTAGGGACTATGTCCCTTATCGGAAAAAGTGATCGATTGGCTGTCTTGGTTGGCAGGTCGTCGTATTTGGTGTCTGATAACGAGGCGGGATGGACATGTACCTATCTCAAATAGTGCTAGAGCTGCGGTTTCAGGGGTGGGTGGCAGGTCTGCCAATAAGCAAAAGACGCTCAAGGTGGCGGGAAAAATCACCGAGAGTAGTAGTGGGGCGCGGAGCAGAGAATGGCGGCTCTCTCCTTCGCAAGAAGCCCATTGCCAGGCCCGTTCCCATCACAGGGGGAACGGGCCTGGTCCCTTTAATGCCGCCTGACGGCGTCGGAATTGCCCGCGGCAATGATGTGGATCGGTGCCTCGGTCTGGCTCGGGCGCGTTCGTGCTCTCATGGGGAGGTCGCCAGCATGTATCGGCGGCGGCTCGCCATTGGCGCCGCCGCCATGCGCTCGAAGGCCGCCCCTGCCGCTTCGAGCAAGGCGATCGAAGCCAGGTTGGATTGCTCGCAGGTCACCAGCGCGGTTTGGACGCCGGCCAGCCGCAGGCGGGCCAGGGACATGGCCAGCGCCTGATGGGCGTAGCCACGCCTCCTGTGACCCGGCAGCACCACATAGCCCAGATGTCCTTCGTATTCGGCCATGTGCTCGTCCAGCTCGAAGCGGATCCAGACCCGTCCCACCAGCGTCCCCTCGTCCTCGATGAAGAGGAACTCCCCGGGAAGCCATGGCGCCGGACAGTGCAAGCCCAAGGAGACGGCGTTGACGCGTTCCATCCAGGCCGCGAAGGGCTCTGCGCTCCGATAGTCGAGCAGAAAGTCCATGAAAGGATCGGTGAGCATCTTGCGGTGGCCATCCAGTGCCGCCTTCTCATCCTCGAGGGCCGGGAGCCTCAGTATCGGCGCCATGGGATCGTGGGATGCTAAAGGGAAGTCGCCCCGGTGAGCACCAGGGACTTCTTGTAGCGCTTGTTGGCGTACATCAGCCGGTCCGCCTCCGCAAGGAGCTTCTCGATCTCGAAGGGAGTGGTGGAGGTGGCGTATCCTATGGAGACCGATACCCCGTCCTGGGCGAGCCGGTCTTCGATGCGGTGGGAGAACTCCCGGGCCGCGGCGGAGTGCATGCCCGGAGCCAGCAGGATGAATTCATCCCCGCCCAGGCGTGCGACGATGTCCCCTTGCCTGCATGCCGCCGAGACAACCTCTGCAAAGCGCCGGATGTAGCCGTCTCCCGCCGCATGGCCGGCGGTGTCGTTGACCACCTTCAGGTTGTCCAGGTCGAACAGGATTGCCGAGACCAGCGAGCCCTGGTTGGCCTGTGCGGCGGCATCCAGGGCGCGCTCCCATCCGAAGCGGTTCAGGACGCCGGTGAGCGGGTCACGTTCGGCTTCGCTGAGGACCTGGGAGGTGGCCACTTCACGCTGGTAAGCGACGTGTGAGTCCTCGATGACCTTTCCCAGCAGGGGCTCGACGCCCATCAGGGCGGAGGCGATCGCGCTCGAGGTCAGGTCGGCGGGAAGCGGATCGAAGAGGACGAGCTGATGCTCGGGCATGCGCGGCATCTTGGGGATGACCGAGAGCGCGGCCATGACCCGGATGGGCCCGGTCTTGAAGTTGTTCTTCACCTCGATCCACACCGCCGCCTCGGGGTCGGCCAGGTAGATAAGTGAGGGAAGTGCGCGGGCCGCCACGAAGACCGGCGCACGCGTCTCGCCCGGAGCCGCATCTTGGCGCTGCCGGACGGTGGTGCGCACCTCGTCGCCCTCGCGAATCCCGTAGTTGCGGCCGAAGGTGAAGAGCACGCTCCCCGAGACCGGCGCCTTGGCATAACCACCCCTTTCGAGGAGCATGGCGCCGTCGAGCTCAAAGTGGTCGAGCAGTAGCTGAACGGAGGACGCGATCGCTCCGTATGCGCGGGAAAGCGGGTGATTACCCAGCTCTGTGTTCGCTGTGCTCATGGCGTTTCTATCTGCTGCCCTCGGCAGGCTGAACTACTCAAGTGTAATTATCGGCCCGATCAGCCGATTACTTTCGCAGGAAAACAATATTTGTTCAGTGGCTGCCACAATATTGTGCCAAAATTCCCGGCCCGCATGGGGCCAGGGAGGGCTTGTCCAGGGCTTGAAGTGCGATTTCGAGCGCTAACGTCTTGGCCGTGGAAGAGATGAGGGGCGCAGACCGGAGCGAGGCGGCGATCGAATTCGAGGGCGTCAATGTAACCGCCCAGGGCCGCTATCTCCTCCACGACGTCACCTTCTCCGTGCCGACGGGCGCCCGCCTCATCGTCATCGGGCGCAACGGCGCAGGCAAGACAACGCTTTTCGGACTCCTCTCCGCCGTAAACCGGCCCAGCTCCGGTACCGCCAGAGTGCTCGGCGAGGTGTTAGGGCGCTGCGACATGCGCCAGCTTCGCAAGAGGATCGGAATCGGCGGATCCTCGGCCATCGAGCAGCTGGACCAAGGGATGACCCTGGTGGAGGCGATCCTGAGCGGAATCGACCAGGTCCGCTCACGCTGGTGGCTCAAGGCGACCGAAGAGGATCGCGAGCGGGCGGAGGCGCTGCTCGAACGTACCGGCCTCCTCCCTCAGGCGCATCGCAGCCTGGCGTCGCTCTCCATGGGGGAGCGTCAGCAGGTGGGCATCGCGCGCGCTTTGGTGGGCAGGCCGGCACTTCTCCTGCTCGACGAGCCCACCGCCGGCCTCGATCTGGGCGCCCGCGAGGAGTTCATCGCGCGCATATCCTCGCTGGCGATCGAGCGCCCGGAGTTGACCATCGCTATGGTCACGCACCACGTCGAGGAGATCCCTCCCGGCTTCGACCACATCGTCGGGATCAAGTCCGGCGAACTGGTCGCCAACGGCTCTCTCGAGGACGAGCTCAGCTCCGAAGTGCTGAGCGACCTCTTCGACGCCAAGGTGGCTCTCACCAGGCTCGGCAGGCGCTACGTCGCCTTTGCCGAGGGCTGAGCGCCGCGTCCACCTTCTCATCACGCACCCTCAGACAGACAAGGAGACAGCAACAATGGAATATCGCAGGCTCGGACGTGCCGGGATCAAGGTCTCGGCCCTGTCCCTCGGTTCGTGGGTGACATTTGGCGACCAGGTCGACGAGGACCTCGCCTTGGCGGTTATGCAGCGCGCCTACGAGGCGGGGGTGAACTTCTTCGACAACGCCGAGGTCTACGCCGGGGGCCAGTCGGAGGCGATCATGGGCGCCGCACTGCGCAGGCTTGGCTGGCCCCGTTACTCCTACCTGGTCTCCACCAAGTTCTTCTGGGGCATCCACCCGGGGGTGAACACCCAGAACACGCTCAACCGCAAGTACCTGCTGGAGGCGATGGATGGTTCGCTGGAGCGGCTTGGTCTGCCCTACGTGGATCTGGCCTATTGCCACCGGCCGGATCCGGAGACCACCATCGAGGAGACCGTCTTCGCCATGCACGATCTCGTCAGCCGCGGCAAGGCGCTCTACTGGGCCGTCTCGGAGTGGTCGGCCGCGGAGATCCGCCAGGCCTATGAGATCGCGGACCGTCACCACCTGCACAAGCCCGTCGCCGAGCAG
>JAKAEN010000099.1 GCA_021818355.1 Actinomycetes bacterium
GCACGAATTGGTATCACCCAGGATTAGCACGGCATCGGGGGCGACCTCGCCGAGCACCCGGTCCGCCTCGATGATCACCCGGCCGATTGTCTCCGCCGCCGTCTGTCCGGCTGCGCCAAGGTAGTGGTCGGCCGGGCGCAGATCGAGATCGTCAAAAAGCACCTGGTTCAGTTCGTGGTCGTAGTTCTGCCCGGTGTGGACGAGGACGTGCTCGGTGTGCCGGTCGAGCGCCGCCATCACCCGCGACAGCCGGATGATCTCCGGCCTCGTGCCGACGATGGTCATGACCTTGAGGCGTGATGGGGATGGCCGTTGAGGCTTCCGGCGGGATTGCTTCGTCGTCCCGCCGGACGCGGACCTCCGCGCAACGACAGGCTTCCCGGAACTACTGTCATTGTCCTGCACGTCCCCCGCACTAGTTCTGTCATCCTGAGGAGGACCGCCGGTGGCGGGCCGACGAAGGATCTCACCGAAACCGCGAGCGACCGGGCCCCTGCGCTCCCGGGAGATCCTTCGCTCGCTGCGCTCGCTCAGGATGACAGACGGTGATGGGCTGCGTTCGGATCCATCGCTTTCATGGCCCTTGGTGTGCCCAGGCTCATGAAGATTGCGAGCGCCCGCAGGGCGCGAAGCAATCCCGCCGCTTGACACCGATTGGCTAGCCATGCAACACCTCGCTGACGTACGTATCCGGGTGGTCCCGGTCGAGAATCTCGGAGGCCCAGAACAGGACAATCATCTCGGTGGCCCCCACGTTCTCGATACTGTGCGTCATACCGGGCGGGATGTCCACCATTTTGAAGTCGGTCCCCGAGACACGGTGCTCGATGACCTCCTCCCCGGCGATCGGGCGGAAGCGGATCACCGCCTCGCCCTCGAGCACGCAGAACTTCTCGACCTTGAGGTCGTGGTAGTGATTACCCCGGGTGACACCTGGGTGGGTCCGCGACACAAACATCTGCCCGAAGTGAGGCGACTTGAGCAGTTCGGCGAGCGTCCCGCGCGGGTCGGTGCGCTGCTCGAGCCCGTACGCCAGCTCGGCGGGGGGCAGATACGAGGTGTAGGTGCCGAGCAGCCGCCTGGTGAACGGGTCGCTGGCGTCGGCAACCTCCAACGTCTGACGCATGGCATGAAGGGCGTGGATCCGCTCGGCCAGTTCGCCCAAGCTGGCGCTGAAGGTAGGGCGAACTTCACTGCGCGTCACACCGGTGGGCTTGCTTTCAAGATGGGTCATGAACGCCGCCACGACGTCATCGATATACACCAATTCGACCACCCGGGCCGGATCGGAGATGGTGATCGGCAGGTCGCGCGCGATGTTGTGGCAGAAGGTAGCAACGACCGAGTTGTAGTTCGGCCGGCACCACTTGCCGAACACCCCGGGCAGCCGGTAGATCACAGCGGGCGTGCCGGCGCGGCCGGCATAGGCCTCAAGCGCCTGCTCACCGGCGAGTTTGGAGCGGCCGTACTGGTTGTCCTTCCCCGCCTGGTACGAGGACGACAGCACGATCACCGGCCGCACCACGCCCAGATCGCCCGCGAGGGAGCGGTCGAGCGCGGCGAAGAGCGCATCGAGGGAGCCGACGTTGCCGGTTGCGAACTCCTCCTCATGCTCGGGGCGGTTCACACCGGCAAGGTGGAAAACCGCCGCGGCGTCCCGCACCCCGGCGAGGAACTCGGCGGGCGTAAAGTCGACGTCGATCTCGGCGACCTCGACAGCAGCGCGCTTCAAGGCCACGACCAGGTTCTTCCCGATAAAGCCATTTGCTCCTGTCACCAAGACTTTCACGTCCCCTCCTCATTCACCCCGGCCACCTGGCGCCCAAGAAGACCGGTCGACCAGCGGGCGGCCGCTCCGGTGGGAGCCGCTGCAGTAAGAACCCTATGCTTGGTCGTTTGCTCGGCCGAAAATACGACTGCCGCCGCGCGGAGGTCATTCGTCAACCTTCTCGCCCGCGAGGGCACGCTGAACAATCTCGAGGGAGAGCAGCCTCTGGGCCATCTCGTCCACCGAGAGTCTCCTGGTGTTGTGGCTGTTGTAGTCCTCAACAGCGGAGACCTCGCTGCGTCCCGTGTCGAAGTACAACCCGTAGTTCAAGTCGCGGTTGTCGGCGGCGACCCGGTAATACTCGCCCATGTCCTCCGCAACTGCCATTTCTTCGCGAGTGAGCAGCGTTTCGTAGAGCTTCTCGCCGTGCCGAGTGCCGATCACCTGAACCGGCGTGCTGACTTTGAAGATCTGCTGCAACGCCTGACCCAGCGTTTCGATCGTGGCAGCTGGTGATTTCTGGACGAACGTGTCCCCCGGGTTGCCGTGCTCGAACGCCCACAGCACGAGGTCCACGGCGCCGTCGATCGACATCATAAACCGTGTCATGTGTGGGTCGGTGACGGTCAGGGGTCTGCCGGCCTGGATCTGGTGGATGAACAACGGCACCACCGAGCCGCGGCTCGCCATGACGTTGCCGTACCGGGTGCAGCAGACCGTCATGTTGGTGCCTGCGACGCGCGACTTGGCCACAGCGAGCTTTTCCATCATCGCCTTGGAGATGCCCATAACGTTGATTGGGTAGACCGCTTTGTCGGTTGAGAGCACGATGACGCGTTTGACTCCGGCCGCCATCGCGGCGTTGAGCACGTTTTCGGTGCCGAGCACATTGGTGCGGACCGCCTCGATTGGGAAGAACTCGCACGACGGGACCTGCTTGAGCGCCGCGGCGTGGAAGACGAAGTCAACTCCGGCCATGGCGTCCTTCAGGCTCTGCTCGTTGCGTACGTCGCCGATGTAGAACTTGATGCGCGCGTCGGCCCAGCGTCGGCGCATGTCGTCCTGCTTCTTTTCGTCGCGGGAGAAGATGCGGATTTCGGCGAAACCGTTATTAAGCACACGGGCGGCGACAGCGTTGCCAAAGGTCCCGGTGCCACCGGTAATCAGCAGGGTCTTGCTGTCGAACACTCAACCTCCTTCGTGTGGCGGCCTCAGGCCCCGGGCAGCGGCCCCACCGTCAGATCATCCCGCGTCTGGGGCCCCACCATGTCACAAGTAAGGCAACTGTGGAACATCGCCACAAACGTCCGGGACGATCCAGCCCCACCCCGGGCGCCTTCAAGTAGGCCACCCCTGCAGTTCACAACGAACCGCTCCCGTGCGCTGCGCTCAGCCATCATGCGGGGTTTCCAGGAAGGCGTCCCGCTGCGACCGGCTCGGGTAGCTGATAAGCACGGCTCGGTGCACGCCCTTAAAGACGAACAGGCTCCCGGCCGCAGCACCGATGGCCTCGTATTTCCGCACCAGAAGTGCAAGGTCGTCCTGTGAGCCGGCGCCACCTAGGAGGGTCAGCGGCACGGTCACAGCCGCCCGCACTTCGTCGGCGACCGCAAGATCGTAGCCCTTCATGACGCCGTCGTTGTCTATGGAGTTAACCACGATCTCGCCGGCGCCGCGCTCCTGCATCTCGGCGGCCAAATCGGCCGGGCGCCGGCCGGTGTTGCGCCCCGCGTTATGCGTCCATACCTCGTGGTGCCCTCGTAGGCGGTTCTTTCTCACATCCAGGACCACCACCACGCTCTGGCTGCCCACAACTTCTGACGCCGCCTTGACAGCATCGGGATCCTCGATCGCAGCGGCGCTGAGGGCCACCTTTTCGACGCCCAAGCGCACGATCCTCTCGACCTGGGCGGGGGACTTGACCCCACCCCCATAGCACAGCGGCATTTGGCACTCGGCCGCCAGGTAGGAAATCGCTTTGAAATCCGGCTCCCGACCGTCGCGCGTCGCGTCGATGTCCAGCACCATCAGCTCGTCGGCTTCCTTCTCGTTGAAGATCCTCACCGCGTTGATCGGGTCGCCGACGTACTTCGGCGCGCCGAAGTTTACGGTCTTGACGAGCCCCTTGTCCTTCACCAACAGGCAGGGAATGATCCTCGGAAATAGCATCCTCGCTCCTTCGCCGGACCGCGTGGCCCTAACCCGCGACCCGCGCGAAGTTCTCCAGTAGGCGCACGCCCCATGCGTGACTCTTCTCAGGATGAAACTGCACACCGTACACGTTCGCGGCTCGGATCGCGCAGGCAAAGTCCTGCCCGTACTTCGTCACGGCGATAATTGAGTCTTCGGACTCGGCTTCGAAATAGTACGAGTGCAGAAAATAGAACCGTGCGCCCAGCGTGAGGCCGGCAAACAGGCCATCCTCACGGACGGTGCTGACCTCGTCCCACCCCATGTGCGGCACGCACATACTCGGGCCAGGAGAACCCGCCGGTAATCGCTTTACGCGCCCATGCACCCAACCCAACCCACCAAGACAACCCTCCTCGCTCGTGTCGCCGAGCATCTGCATCCCGACGCAGACCCCGAGGACGGGCACTCGGCGCTCGAGAACGCACTCCTCGAGCGCTGGCCGCATTCCCGACCGCTCCAGGCGGCTCATCGCGTCGTCGAAAGCTCCCACCCCTGGCACGATGATCCTGTCCGCCTTCATCAGGTCGCCCCGGCTCGATACGATGCTGACTTGAAGATTCAACCGCTCGTATACATTCTGAAACGCTCGGACGTTTCCCAGCCCATAATCCACCACGGCGATCATCGAAAGAACCTTCGTTCCAGCCTGAGCCACTTCATTGCTTTGGCGCCAAGACCGATCAAGGCCCTCTTGTTTCTGTAGGCGTGGTAGGTCTTGTTCTGTCCATCGAACAGCTCCCGCAACTCCACAATGGTCAAATCCAGTTTCTTCGCCACGTAGGCGAACTCCTGCGCCAGCACCTCCTCGTCAAGTTCCGGTTTCGCCACGCGCAGCAGCGCCTCTTCTCGAGTCATCTGCCCGGTGAGGATCAGGCTCGACAAATGTGCGCGTCGCTTGTCGAAGCCAAACTTCCTCGGTAGCCAGTAGTCCTCGAAAAACCTCGTAAAGCGCGACTCGTGGTGCTTGTGGCGGAACGGCTCCCACCCGAACCGCCCGGTTAGGAACGCCTCCGCCTCTCTCTTGACGTAGGGCGTGTGATTCAGTGGCTTAATGACATCCATCCCCAAGAAGTACTTATAGTAGATCTTGTACTGAAGAATGTCCACCATTGGGAAGGTGGTCAGCGGCCGTGTTCCAAACCTCCGGTGGATGTCGCGAACCAGCGTGACGTCGATCCCTGGGTAGGCGCCCCACTCCTCCGGCTCTCGGCAGCACTCCGTCGAGTAGTTTGCCCCGGTCAACACGTACCTGACCCGGTTCTTCACCGCGAACTTGTAGAGCCCCGAGAAGAAGGACATGTCCTGCGGGTAGTCCTGATCGGGGATCTGCGAGCGCAGGAACGCCACCTGGAGGTCCTTCATCTCTTCCCAATTAACGACCTCGGTGAAGAGGTCGAGCCCCAGCCCGTCTACGACCCGTTCAATGTTCCGGACAGCCTGCTGAGAGTTCCAGCCAGCGTCGACGTGGAACACCAACGGCCGCAGGGACATCAACTCCTTGGCGACATACACGGTGTAGGAGCTGTCGGGGCCGCCGCTCAGCCCAATGATGCAGTCATATTCTCTTCCCTTGCCCTCCCGCCGAATTCTCTCTGCAATTGACGCCAGTGTCCTCTCGCCTTGCTCGTCAGTGTGCCAATTAGGTTGGATCTGTTCGTAGTAGTTGCGACAATAGTCACACCAGCCTCGGTCATCAAACGTGATACGAGGATCGCTTGTATCCATGATGCAATTCGAGCACACCTGATACGTTCTCACCCTCATGATCTCTCCATCTTCCGAAGTTACGCCGTTAACCCGGACCGTTTTGAAAACGCACCACACTCCTTCCGAACCGCTTTGCACTTCCGAAAGAAACAACGCCTCTTCGCAACCCTCTCTAGCTAACCATCCTTCGACTCGCGTCCTCAGAACGAACAATACTCCGAGAACAAATGCCTCCTTCGCAAGGAAGACGAACGCCCACCCTCTCGCGCCCCTGCGCAACGAATGTCACGACGCCTCATCACTTGACCCAAGGTGCCCTTGGGTGCTAGACAGCCGGTTAGGCATCTTCAACGCACGTTCGAACAATTCGCGATTCATGTCAACAACCATCTCGTCGTGACTTCGAGCACGCCCATAGGCACGAGCGCGGGACGACAATGCCGAATACTCCTTCCGCTCCATGTCCACACATTCCTGTAGTGCGTTGTGAAACGCCGCGACGTCATTAAGCGCAATGTCCCATCCTACCCCCGCACTCTTCAGGTTACGCCACGGCGTCTGGTCACTAATTATCACGGGGCAGCCCGCCAACAAAGCTTCGCAAATGACATGCCCATAGTTCTCGGCCCTACTAGGAAGGAGAAACACATGATGCTGCATCATATACTCCGCCACCTCCCCATGGGACACCGCTCCCAGGTATCTCACCTTGATACCTGCCGGGAGTGCTGCAATCAATTCCTGACATTCGCCCCAGTAGGTGCGATCTTCAGTTGGACCACAAATGTCGAACGTCACTCTTCCGCGAACATGGGCCAGTGCTCGTAATGCGAAGTCAAGGTTCTTCTCTCGACTAATCCGGCTGACAAAAATGATCGACAGCGAACCAGATTCCTTGGGCTCCCGTAACATCTGCATTTCCGCTACCGAGCAGCCGGAGTTGTCAACGCTAGGAATAGGGAGCGCAATTCCTGACAACATCTTTCCGGACAGTACACGCGAGATCTCCGCCGCTTCAAGTTCAGACGATGCATGCCACATGAGAAGGCTGCTCTGATACCACCTCATCATGTTACATGCTTTGATGTATAGGCTCTTCTTGAAGTGCTTTAACGTCAACGACCCCGGCAACAATTCGCCCCTCGGCGCCAAAACGAGCGGCGTACGCTTTATCAAGCCAAGACGCCATAGCGCATAGGGAAACATTGAAAAGCGGCGGTCGAACGCGCTGTTGAGATAGATGGCATCGTATCGAGTGTTGCGGATGAGCCTCCATAGCCTATGCAGCGTTTGACCATGACTAGAAAGGTACATCACCTGGGCACGGCCGACGAGCGTCCAAATATCTGGGACGATGCCAGGATAGGGATCCGTTTCACCCAAATCGTGATCTAGGGTGATAACACGAAAGTGAAAGTCGTTCGAAAGAGCAGCTACAAGATTGCCGATGCTACGGATGGGACCACCTCCGCGAAAGCCTGGAACGAACCCCCCCACAAACGTAAGGATGATTGGTTTAGTGGTCGTTAAGACCTCCTCGATGCGAAGCGCCACGCAACGGGCGGGGCGCCGGTCCCGATCCCTGAAGGTGGGGCCGGCGTAGCCTCGGTCGCCCATGCCGCCGCTCGCTGACGATACCCGCTCAGGGCTGGTTGGCGCTCGAGGCACTGGTGACGCCTTGGCCTGGTGCAGTAGTCGAAGTCGTCGCGAAGCCCCACAACGGCTTGGCTGACGACCAGGTAGTCCCACAGCCAGGTCGATTCCGTTGAGGATGGCCACTGGGGAGAGGAGCAGGACGCCATCGTGCGCCAAGGAATGAAGGAGATCCTGCTGCCCGTCCCACCGGTAGCGCTTGGGGGTCCACACGACCAGCACCGCTTGGGCGCAATAGCCACCAGCAGTGCAGCGCCGTTGAAGTCGCGGCCTGTGCCTTTGCCCGCGAAGATATAGGTCAAGGCGGAGCCTATGGCCGTACAGGGGAGGGGGACGTCAAGCCGCATTGCATGATGTCCGCGAAGCGCCTTCGGGAGCTTCAACAGTCAGTGGTCCCTTCCTCGTCCCGCCGGGCGAGTTCGCGCGCGAGCCCCGTCCCGAGGGCGACGGCGTTAGCCTCATTAAGGACGAGTGAGGGGTCGGCGATCTCGGTCATGAGAAGACCGTCGTAGGACTCCGTGTACATGGCGGCGAGGGCAGCCAAGCTGCTCTCCCGCGTATCTCGGGGACCCTGTGCGAGGAGCTTTCGTACCCGGTCGGGCAGTGAGTAGAGGTCGAGGACTCGCGTGATCCCATCGAACCCGGAGTGAAAGACCCGGCTGAAGAGGACGGCAGGAATTCCGAAGAAGAGGGCCTCAAGGGCTGAGGTACCGCTGATGGAGAAAACGCAACGGCTGCGCCGGATTAGCTCCCGACTGTTCGCGTCCTCCGCCACAAGACGGACGTTGGGGAGGGCCAGGAGGGCCCGGTAGAAGGCCTCGGGGCGGCACCCCGCCATAAAGGGCTGCTCCTTCACCAGAAGGAGCATCTCCACGGGGAGGCTTTGCGCGATGGTCCGCACCAGGGCCGCCTGGTCGACCACTGGGAAACCCACTCCCTCGACCGTGTACTCCGGCTGGTAGTGGAGAAAGTAGCTGCAGAAGGCCTGCTCCTCTGGCAGGTTCCTGAGACTGTGAGCCCGAAGAAACCGCAGGTTTCGGTGTTCCCGGGCCCAACGTGTGACCATTCCAAGCGGACTCATCTCCCACGGGGGCATTTGAATGCGCGGGTTTCGACGACGCTCAGGAAAATCCTGGCGCCAGTACGCCACATGATTGGCGATCCGCTGTCGCTGGAGCTTCGCGTGAAGAGGTTCAGCCCCGGCCGAAGCGAACCTTCGCATGACAGAGAAGGCCGCGTGAGGGATTTGCTTCTCGACAATCGCCGCGAGAGCCGCTTCGGCTTCGCGGCGGGGGCCGTCAGGAATCCCGTCACGCCTGAAGGCAGCGTAGGTCTGGCAACACCGGCGCCACCCCAGTTCGAGGTCGTCCTCAAAGTAGAATCGCCAAAAGAACCGGGCGTTCATTGGGTATAGGAATGGGGCGCGCCCGAGGGCCAGGCGGCGGGCAGTGCGATAGAGGGCCATGGTCATTTCGCCCATGACCAAGCGTACGTCCCCCGCGAGCACCTCCTGCAGGACCCCCGTCCCATGGGCGAGGTAGTCGGCCAGGAAGGGCTGGTCGAAGCGCCCCAGGAGCCACCGGTCCTGGTAGATGTCTTGGTAAAGGGTGGCCTCGCCCCCCTCCCGCTCCAACTCGGCGAGGCGAGCGAGGTTGGCCGCGACCCTTCTCTCGGCCCCCGTGGGTTCAAACCTTTCCACGACATCTACCACGCGGTCGAATGCTTGCTCCGCCTCGGCGGCGGCTCGATCCCGCTTCCCATGGACCACCGCCACCGACCCGAGCCCCAGGCGGTCGCGCAAGCCGCGCGCAAAGAGGGCGTCCATTCGGATCAACTCCGAGTGCGTCATGAAGACGCCATAGCCGCTCATAGGACCACCCCTCGGCTGGCCGCCGCCGTAGCCTGACGTGAACTGCGAGAAGAGGCCGGTGCCGATGCCGACGATGACGGCCAGCACCATCACCTTGACGCCGGAAGCCACGATGTTGCCGAGCACCTTCTCGGCGAGGAAAGCGGTCTTGTTGAAGAGGGCGAAGGGAATGATGACGAA
>JAKAEN010000100.1 GCA_021818355.1 Actinomycetes bacterium
CTCAAGGCCGACGACCTTCTGAAGCCGAACCACTTCGCGCACCTGGTGGCGCGGAACCAGCGAGGCCACCACGCCCTCGGCGCCGCCACGGGCGGTGCGGCCCGAACGATGCACGTAGGCCTTGTGGTCCTCGGGCAGGTCGTAATGAACGACCAGGTCGAGACCGGTGACATCCAGTCCGCGGGCAGCCACGTCGGTGGCCACCAGGACCGAAGTCCTCCCGGTGGCGAACTTGCGCAGCGCGCGCTCACGAGCGGCCTGACGCAGCCCGCCGTAGAAGGCCTCCGCGGCTACGCCACGCTCACGAAGGCGCTCGGCGATGCGGTCGGCGCCGTCGCGGGTACGAACGAAGACCAGCGTGCGCTCGGCGCCGGAGGACATCCTCTCGACGTAATCGAGACGCTCGGCCGGATCCACCAGAAAGAAGTGATGGGTCATCGCGGCAACGGTCGGCTGCTCGCCCTGGACCTCATGGGTGACGGGGTCATTCATGTGCCGGCGCACCAGCACCGCCACGTCGGCATCGAGGGTGGCGGAAAAGAGCATGGTCTGACGGTCATCCCCGGCACCGGCCAAGATCTTATTCACCTGCGGGACGAATCCCATATCGGCCATGCGGTCGGCCTCGTCGATCACGACCTGGCCCAGATCGGAGAGATCGATCAAGCGCCTCTCCATCAGGTCGATCATGCGACCGGGCGTGGCGACGGCGATGTCCACGCCGCGCCTGAGGCTCTTTACCTGGCGATCCATCGACGAGCCGCCGTAAAAGACGTCGACGCGCGCCTCTTTGCCACCGGCCTGGCCGAGGACTTCGGCGACCTGCTTGGCCAGCTCGCGGGTGGGTACGAGCACCAGAGCCGTCGGTCGGGAGGGCTTGGCTCTGCGCACGTTCTGAAGCAGCGGCAAGCCGAATGCGAGCGTCTTGCCCGAGCCGGTTCCCGCCTTTCCGCAGATGTCACGGCCGGCCAGGCCGTCGGCGAGAGTGGCCGCCTGGATGGGGGTGGGAGAGGTGATGCCATGGGCCGCCAGATTGCGGCAAATGTGGGCGTCAACGCCCAGCAGGGCGAATCCTGTATTAGTCAACGAACTTGTTTTCCTTGCACTCGGGGTGTTTTTGCGGGCGAACCCTCAGGTCTCCCGGGCTCGACGTACAAGGAGGTTGGAAGGTCTTCTGCGAACAAGACTGCCGCAGGCGCCGTAAACCACCTTAGTCGGATCGGGCCCGGCTTCCGGCGAGGCTCATATGAACAGCGCCAGCTGGCCGGCGGTGATGGCCCAGATAAGGACCAGAGGGGACCAGCGCGCCAGGTTTAGGCGCGGAGCTTTGAACATCACCAGCCAGGAAAGCAGCCAAAGCTGGTCGATGCTTCTCAGGTCGGCATCACCCGTCCATTCGCCTCCGGCCAGGCTGACCATGAGGATTAGCGTGGCCACAAGCGAGATCTTGACCCACCGCGGTGCCGTAGAGCGGCGGAGCAGGACCAGAGAGGCAACAACGACGATCGTCAGGCCGGCGAATTGGATGAACCAGAGCAAGTTGCCGGTGTTCGGCGGCGAGGTGAGGCGGGTCAAAATCCCGGACATCAGCTGGCCGAAGGGCACCCCCAGGTTCGACTCGGCGAACCCGGTGAGGACGAAGTGGCCCGCCTGCGAGCGGACGACCGCTTGCCAGCCTAAGAAAGCAATGGTGGGAACCGCGGCGGCAAGGAAGAGACCCCGGGATGAACCCTCGGAGCGGCCACGCACCACGCCAACCAGCCAGGCGATACCGATGGCCATTACCACCAGCGTGCCGGCTTCGCGGGTGAGTACCGAGACGCCGAGCACGATGGCGGCGGGCAGATACTTATCGCGCTCCAGCAAATAAAGCCCGAGCATGAGGGTGAACGCGGCCAAGGGCTCCGTTAGGTCCCGGCCAAGGCTGAGAGCGTATCCCGGATAGAGGGCGGCCAGCAGGCCGAAAAGCGGGTGCTTGCCGGAGGCGACGGCAAAGCTTGCCAACACCCAGGCGAGCCCGGCCAGAGCAGCCAAGTTCACCGCCGGGAGCACGTACAGCAGGAGGTGGGGCGAGCCCAACGAGAGAACCCATGAGACGAGGGGGTAGACGATTCGCTGCATCCTGAAGACGCTGTCGAAGGTGATCCCCAACGCGTGAGGGGCAAAGTCGAAAGGGGCCATGGCGATACGGAAGTAGAACTGCCCGTCGTAGCCCGTTCCGGCCAGCACGGGTATATGCACCGGGACTTGGGAAGCCGTCACGAAGGCGCTCCCCGCCACGACCAATGCGCCCATATCCCCGTGCGCGGCGAGCGTGATCCTGCCAATCAGATACAGGAGATACATCACGGCGGCGGCGAGGCTTACGCGCCGCGGCGACCACCCTTGGGTCAACCGGATCAAGCGCTCCACCGCGTTGGTCGTCTCCGTTCTCATGTCTCCTTGCGTAGTAACGCCTCGAGGCAGGGGCCCGTTACAGAATCGTGGCGGCTGCCGCGATCAGGTGGGCCACGGCGGTCGAAACGCCCACCGCGGCTGGAATGCGCAGGGACTCGTCCGGCCCGTGGGCATTCGAGCCAGGACCCAGCACCCCGGTCGCGACGATGTGCGCGTTCGGGAAGCGGGCTCCCAGCGTGGCCAGGAAGGGAATCGATCCTCCCTCGCCGCAGTAGCCGGCAGGCCGCCCGAATCCGTCGCGCGACGCCCGGTCCAGGGCCTCGGTCAGCCAACCGTCCGGCTCCGGCGCCACCCATCCCTGAGCAGGGGCCTCCGCCTCGACGGTCACTCTCGCACCTTGGGGCGGATCAGAGGAGAGCAGCTGCACCAATGCCCGTTGCGCGGCTGCCGCGTCCACGCTGGGGGGAAGGCGCAGAGAGATCTTCCCCTTGGTGTGAGCGCGCAGTACATTACCCCCGGAGGGGATGTCGGGAACGCCTTCGATGCCCGTGAAGGCGAGGCTCGGGCGCCAGGTCTGGGCCAGGAGGCGATCGGCGCCACTCTCCCCCATCAACCGCAACCCCTCGACGGCGGGAAAGGCGTGCGCAAGTGGGTCGCCCAGCTCTCGATCCAGCGCCTCCGCCTGCCGGCGGTGGAACTCCGGAATCTCCGCATTGAGGAAGGAGGGAAGAATCTCTCCTGAGGTGGAGTCCTCGACGCGCTCCAACAGAGAGCGCAGAATGCGGAACGAGCTCGGGACCACCCCTCCGGCGGAGCCGGAGTGAACTCCGTAATCGAGAACCTCGACGTCGACCGTGACCACCAGGTTGCCCCTCAAAGAAGTGGTCACCCACAGGCGCTCGAAGTCGAGGCCGCCGGAGTCGAGGCAAACCACCAGCCCAACCTCCCCCAGCCAGGGGGCGAGCGCTTCCACGTGCGCATCGAGGTCCGGGCTTCCACTCTCCTCGCTGGCCTCAATGAGCACCACACAGCGGGGGCTCGGGAGCCCCCTGGAATGCAGCTCGGCCACACCGGTGAGGGCCGCGAAGAGGGCGTACCCGTCGTCGGCGACGCCACGCCCAAAGATCGCATCCCCTGCCACCACGGCCTCGAAGGGGTCGGTGCCGTTCGACCAAGGAGCCGTTGCGGGTTGCTTGTCCATGTGCCCGTACATGAGGACGGTGCCGCTGCCGCCGTTTGCGGCCGGTATCTCGACCACGAGGGCGGGGGTTATGCCCTCGATCCGCGAGGCGCGCACGCTTATGCCCGGGATCGGGCGCGTCTCGGCCCATACGGCCAGGTGCGCCATCGCCCTCTCGATCTCGCCGTTCGCCGCCCATTCGGGGTCGAACGCCGGTGAGAGGCTCTTGATGGAGACGTATTCGACCAAGGCCGGGAGCGCGTGTGTGCGAAAGGCGTCGTTAACCGCGTCAAAGTAGGATTCCACGCCCTCCAAAGATAGCCCCTGCATCACGGTGGGTCGCGCCGCTACGGGCGCCGGGGAAGGGAGCGGGCGTGGTTAGCGTTCCCTTGGAGAGCCGGATAAGCCGGCTGCTAGGAGGAGAGTATGCCCGGACTGGCACTCGTCACCGGCTCGGGGAGCCCGGGGGGAATCGGGATCGCGATCGCCAAGGCGCTTGGGAAGGCGGGCCACCGCCTGGCCGTCGTCTCCACCACCACCCGGATCCAGGATCGCGCTCGGGAGCTCCGGGAACTCGGCATCGATGCCCATGGCTTCGTTGCCGACCTTGCCGACGAGCACGCGGTCGAGCGGCTCTTTGCCGAGATGGAGGCGGCCTTGGGCAAGCCGGAGGTGGTGGTCAACAACGCCGGGATGGGCTCGATCACCAATCCCGAATCATTCGAGCTGGCCGTGGCGACCTCGCCCGCCGCCTGGCGCAACTCCTTGGAGACCAATGTCACCACGGCCTTTCTGGTCACGCGCCGCGCCCTCCCCGCCATGATCGCGAGCCATTGGGGCCGAATAGTCAACGTGGCCTCCACCACCGGTGTCGTGCAGGTGAATCCGGGCGAAGTCGGATATGCGGCAGGGAAGGCGGCCATGGTCGGCCTGACCAAGGCGATCGCCCTCGAGAACGCCCGGCACGGCATAACCTGCAACGCCCTGGCCCCGGGCTGGATAGCCAGCATGGCTCAGACCGAGGAGGAGCGCCGTCACGGACTCGCCTCGCCGATGGGCCGCTCCGGCACCCCCGAGGAGGTGGCCGCGGCGGCCGCCTTCCTGGCCTCGGAGAACGCGTCTTTCATCACCGGCCACACTCTGGTCGTCGACGGGGGCAACTGCCTGGTCGAGGGTCTGTCGGGCTACGAGCTCTTCGGAAGGGATTGATGATGGAATCAAGCTGGCCGGCGCATGGCCGGAACGAGGAGCTGGTCATCGAAGGGGCGGCGCCCGCCGACTACGAGGCGATCGCGCGCATTGTCCTCTCCTCCTACTCGGCAACCTTGGGCAACACCCTGGATGAGGGATACGCCCAATACCTTGCGCGGGTCGAGGAGCGGGCCCGCGCGGCCACGCTGCTGGTCGCCCGGAAGGCAGGAAAGGTCGTCGGCACCGTCACCTACGTGCCCGACTCCTCATCCCCCATGGCCGAGGACTTGCAGGAGGGGGAGGCGGGAATGCGCATACTGGCCGTCGACACCGCCGCCCAGGGGAGCGGGTACGGCAAGGCCCTGACCCTGGCCTGCATTGACCTGGCACGCAACCAGGGGAAGCGTGCGCTGTTTCTGCACACCACGGAGCTGATGCGCACCGCGCAGTCGATGTACGCATCGCTCGGCTTTCAAAGGATCCCTGAAAGGGATTGGCAGGTCACACCCGAAGTACTCCTGCTAGCCTTCCGAATCGCGCTCGCATAGGCCCAACTGCCCGACGCAGGTTCGCCCCGTCCAGGAATGCCTCTCAGCGGCCCCGGCCCCGGCGATAAGATCGCATGCACAGTGATTCTCCCAGCACCCTGCGCGATGCAGCGCCGGGACCCGGCTCACCGGAGGTGGCATGGCGCAGCTACCCAACCTCGAAGAGCGCACCCTGCTGCGCTCGTTCGAGCGGGCCCTCGGCTTCGCACCTGACAAGGTCGCGCTCGCCGACCGGGATGCATCCAGCACCTACGCCCAGGCCTTCCAACGATCGCTGTCACTGGCGGGGGGTCTGGCACGCCTTGGCTGCCGGCCGGGAAGCCCGGCCGGGCTGATGCTCGACAACTCCCTCGACTTCGTCCACGCCTGGCTGGGAATGGGACTGAGCGGCACTGTGGAGGTGCCGGTGAACACCGCCTACAAAGGCGACTTCCTCGCCCACATTCTGCGCGACTCCGGCGTGGAGACGCTGTTGGCCGAGGCACACTACCTCGATCGGGTGGAGGCCATCGCCGACCAGGTGCCGTCGCTGAAGAACGTCGTTGTGAGAGGGGCCTTCGACGGAAAGAGTCCGGCCGGACTGAGCCTGGTCGCGTGGGGCGAGGTCGAAGGATCGGCTCCGGCGGCGCCGGTAAGGCGCGACCCGGGCGATCTGTTTGCCTACATGTACACCTCCGGTACCACCGGCCTCTCCAAGGGAGTCTTGATCCCCGAGGCCCAGGCCTACACCTACGCCTCGAGAGAGGACCAGGATCTCCCGACCTACCAGGACCGCATCCTGGTTGCACTGCCCATCTTCCACTTGGCGGGACAATGGTACGGCGTCTATCAATCGCTCATCCACCGCGCGTCGTGTGTCGTCGAGCCCGGTTTCTCGCCAAGTGGCTACTGGGATGTGGTACGCAGTCAAGGCATAACAGTCACGGTGATGCTTGGGGCGATGGCCGAGATGCTCCAGCAACAGCCCTCGAGCCCCGATGATCTCGACAACCCGTTGAGGCTCGCGGTCATGGCTCCATTGGCAAGCGACTTCGCTGCCTTCGAACACCGCTTCGGCCTCAAGGTGGCGGCGGTCTACGGAATGAGCGAGATCGGAGCGGTGATGAACGGGCCGCCGGGGGCCGTGGTCGGCGGCGAAGCCGGCTTTGCCCGCGACGGCTACGAACTGCGGCTGGTCGGAGCCGACGGAAATGACGTGCCCGACGGCGAAGTGGGTGAGCTGTGGGTTCGCCCCATGGTCCCGCACACGGTGATGGCCGGCTACCACAACCTGCCGGAGGCGACCGCGGCCGCCACGCGAGGGGGGTGGATCCACACGGGCGACGCCTTCCGGCGCGATGCCGAAGGGCGCTACTTCTTCACCGACCGCATGAAGGACGCCCTGCGGAGGCGAGGGGAGAACGTCTCGAGCTTCGAGGTGGAAAAAGTCGTGAACTCCCACCCGTCGGTCCTGGAGAGCGCGGTGGTGGGCGTTCCCTCGGAGCTCGGCGAAGACGAGATCAAGGCGGTAATCGTGTTGAGGGCCGGTTTCGAGGCCGATCCGGTCGGGATCACCGAGCACCTGATCGAGCGCCTTCCCTATTTCATGGTCCCTCGCTTCATCGCCTTCGTGCCGGCGCTTCCCAAGACACCGACCCAGAAGGTGCAGAAGAACCTACTGCGCAGCCAGGACGCTGCCGATGAGATATGGGACCGGGAAGCCGCCGGAATAATCCTCAAGCGAAGCGGGCGGACGGACAGGCGAGAAGGGGCGACGTGACGATTCCCATCGGCAAGCTGATGATCGCGAACCGCGGCGAGATCGCTATTCGCATCGCTGCGACCGCCGCGGCGAACGGAGTTCCCACCGCGACGTTGTACGCCGCCGACGAGCTCGATGCGCCGCACGCGAGAGTGGCCGACGAGAGCTTCGCGCTCCCCGGCCAAGGTGCCGGGGCCTACCTCGACATCGAGGCCGTGGTAGCGGCGGCGGTCAAGGCGGGCTGCGACGCCCTCCATCCCGGGTACGGATTCCTGAGCGAGAGCGCGGCACTGGCCCGCGCCTGCGCCGAGGCGGACATAACCTTCGTAGGGCCGTCGCCCGAGACTCTTGAGCTCTTTGGCGACAAGGCGCGCGCGCGGCGGCTCGCACGGCAGCTCGACGTGCCGGTGATCGCCGGCACCTTCGAGGCCACCAGCGTCGCGCAGGCCGAAACCTTCTTCGACTCCCTGGATGGCTCACCCATGGCCATCAAGGCTCTGGCAGGGGGCGGCGGACGGGGCATGCGCCTGGTCCGCGAGCGCTCCGCGGTCGCGGAGGCCTTCGAGCGCTGCAGATCGGAAGCCGAGTCGGCCTTCGGCAACGGCAGCCTCTACGTGGAAGCCGCCATCGAAGGTGCGCGACACATCGAGGTGCAGGTTGCCGGCGAGGGATCCGGACGGATCGCCCATATCTGGGACCGAGACTGCTCGATCCAGCGGCAGAGGCAGAAGATCATCGAGATCGCCCCCGCACTCGGCATCTCCAACGAGACGCGCCGGGAACTCTTCGAAAGCTCGGTGCGCATGGCCCGAGCGGCCAGCCTCAGCGGGCTGGCCACGGTCGAGTTCCTCTTGCAGGGCGATCGGATCCACTTCCTGGAGGTGAATCCGCGCCTGCAGGTGGAGCACACCGTCACCGAGGAGATCACCGGCCTGGATCTCGTGGAGATCCAGCTTCGCCTCGCGACCGGATCCACACTCTCCGAACTCGGCCTCCGCGCCAATCAGTTGCCCGCTCCCCGCGGCGTGGCGATCGAGGCGCGCGTCAATGCGGAGGTCATGCTGGACGATGGGACCGTGGTCCCCACTTCGGGATCCATCGTCAGGTTCGAGCCCCCCACGGGCAGGGGAATCCGAGTCGACACCTACGCCCACGCCGGCGTGACGCCGGCGCCCTCCTTCGACTCGCTCCTGGCCAAGGTGGTCGTCTTCGACTCTTCCGGCCAGATAGATCGCGCCGCATCGCGACTTGATCGCGCACTCGAGGCCTTTGAGATACAAGGGATACAGACGAACGCCGGCCTACTGAGGGCGATACTTGCGGAGGAGGTCATCGGCCAGGCCTCGACCGGTTTCGTCGACGAGCGCGCGCCGATTCTCGCCGCGACGGCGCGGGCCCTGGCGCCTGGCTCCCCGCCTTCGCCTTCGGCCGTCGTCGCTACCGGCGGCCCTCCGGACGCCGTGGCCGAGACCATTGCCACCGACGGGGCCGAGGGCCGGCTTCCGGAACTCCCGGTCGATCTTCCGCCCGGCACCGTCCCGATCCTCTCGGCAATGCGCGGCGTTGTCGTCGAGGTTCCGGCCTTTGAGGGCGCGGTCCTGGCAGCCGGCGAGGCGGTAGTGGTCATCGAGGCCATGAAGATGCAGCATCCCGTCGGGTCGCCGGTGGGCGGCACGGTCCACCGCGTCGTTGCGGAGGTAGGCAGCCAGGTGGTCGAGGGATCGGTCCTGGCGTATGTGGTCGAAGACGCCGAGGCCCTATCCGCGGGAACCCGGCCCGGCGAAATGGACCCGGACCACATTCGCGCCGACCTCGCCGAAGTCCTCTCGCGTCAACAGGCCACCCTGGACGCCGGCCGGTCCGACGCCGTCGAGCGCCGTCACCGAACCGGACGTCGCAGCGCCCGCGAAAACATCGAGGACCTCGTCGACGCCGGCAGCTTCGTCGAATACGGCGGGCTGGCTATCGCCGCCCAGCGGAGGCGCCGCTCGGTCGAGGACCTGATTGCCAACACCCCCGCCGACGGGCTGGTGGCGGGGACCGCAACCGTTCAGGGAATGCCCTGCGTGGTGATGAGCTACGACTACACAGTGCTCGCCGGGACCCAGGGGCTCCAGAATCACCGCAAGAAGGACCGCATGTTCGAGCTGGCGCTCAAGAGGCGCTTGCCGGTGGTGATCTTCGCCGAAGGCGGCGGAGGGCGTCCCGGTGACACCGACACCTCCTCGATAGCCGCCCTCGACGTCTCATCCTTCAGGCTTCTCGCCGAACTTTCCGGGAAGGTGCCGACGGTGGCCGTCGTCTCGGGCTAC
>JAKAEN010000101.1 GCA_021818355.1 Actinomycetes bacterium
TAGACGCGCTGACGCTCAAGTTCGCGGCTTCGCATTTGGATCTTCATTACTTGGCGGCCCTTGAGAAGGGTCTTGAGGACCGCGGCCTGAGCGGGGATGGGGGCGCGGATCGCTTGCAGGCCTGGGCGCAGGATCTTGCCGACAGCCGCGAATTTTCGAGACGCCACGACGACGTGGTGCGGGAGGTGAATTCTTCCGGCGTCGCGTCCAGGATTGCCAGCGTGCGTACCAGGCCCCCCAAGCCCGCCCTTGCGAACCTGAACGATGTCGCCCGCGGCTGGTCCGGCCGTGCCGCCTCCACGCCGTCCGACACCACGGAACGGGTCCGACCCCCTCTGCTCGACAAAGAGATCGTCGCGCTCCGCTCACGTTTGGCCGCAGAGGCGCGGAGGCGTGGCGGAGGGATTCTCGACGCCATGCTGGGAGATCGTGGCCTCACCCTCCAAGGCCTGAGCGGGAGGGTCGACTACGGCACGGTGGTACTGGATGATGAGCTGAGGGGTCGCGTAGGCGAAGCCGGCTACGGCAGCCCGCCGCCCCGGCAGCGTACCTACGGCCGGAAGGATCTGGAGCGGCTCGCTTCTCTGCTGGGGCAGGTTCGTACGGGGAGCTCCTGCGCGCCGGGAGGGGTGTTCAAGCTTGCCCAGGGCCCCGGCGAACTCGTCGCGCTGGAGTCAGCCGCCAGGTGCGTCGGACAGCGCGGCTCCGTCATCGTCGGGTGCGCTGCAGACGAGGCGCTTGAGTGGCGCAGCCTGGGAAAGCCCGTGGCCGCATCGGTCATCCGCCTGTCACCGGGAGAGAAATCGCCCCACGGAGCCGCCATGATCTTTTCCCACCTCCGCGGCCCCGCCGATGTCGCGTCCCTGATCGAGAGGGGTGCGGGCGTCGGCGGCCTTCTCGTGGTCGATGCGGCGCGACTTGACCCGCTTTCGGGCGCACCAGTGGGAAGGGGAGCGGGATGGCGGAGTTGGCTCTTCCAACAGGTGGAAGGGGAGTTCCGGATGTACCCTTCTCCGGCGCTCCCTGCCACAGTGCTACCTCCGGTGGCGCTCGGCGGACGCGTGGTTCTATACGAGAGTTCGGAGGCGCTTCGGTTGGGCCTCGCCGCGCGATCGGCGGCCGGAGAGGACCTGCTCGTGGCCGACGAGCGGCTGGCCTCACCTGGCGTCCGGGTCGTGGGTGCAGGAGGATCCTCCGGGGCGGGGAGCGCGGGAGGATCCCATGGGCGAGGCCGGCCGGAGGCGGAACTCTGCAGCGCCGACTCCCTGGCTCAGGCAGCCTCATTGCGTAATGGATCTCCGGTATACCTGATGGCCCCTCCCGTCGCTCCACCGGCCACCGCGGTCGACGCCCGGCTCACCCACCAGGTGCTCGATTTGGTCGGACTGCGCTTGCCGGCCTACGCCCAAGGCCATTGGGCGGCCGCCAGGGATCGCGTGGCCTCCGGAAGGGAGGAGCTTGGATGCGTCGAGCTGCGCGACGAAAATCTGGCGTTCCTTGCGCGGCATGAGCGCACCACCGAGTTCAAAGACGGCCGGGCCGGCGCGCCATGGCGCGACCGGGCCGGGGATGCGCTCGCCAGGCTGCTCCTGTCCCCGCTCTCCATCCCGGGGCTGGACGAAGCAGAAGGCGTCAAGGAGCCGGTCTCAGAGCGCCTGCTTTCCCTTCTCAATTTGATGGAGACGACGCAGGACTTGCCGTTCAAGGGGGGTCCCGGACGAGACCCGGGCACATGGCTGACCGAGCGGGCGCGCACACTTGTCGCCTGCGAGCGGCAGCGACGCATCGAAGAAGAAGTTGCTCCGGAAAGAGCGCCAGGGCGTTTGGGGCGCTTCCGCGCCGACGAACCTCCGCAGCGGCTACTGGAGCTTGCCAGAGATTCCGGCCTGGGCTTGTCCTAGGGCCGCAACCGGATTGCAACCCAATCTTGTTTGCAGCAACTCGTCTGGATATATTGAGGTATCCCAGCTGTTTGGGACGCGCAATCTCGCAGCCGGACGCGGAAATGTGTCAGTGCTGGAGGGAATAGGGGGATATTTAGCGTGCTTGTCCAACTCAACGTCAAAGACTTTCTTGACCGGGCCTCCCTGGTCTATCCCGATCGCATCGCCCTGGTCGACGAGCCGGGCGTGCCGGGAAGTCTCGGGGAGATCACCAACCTAAGTCTCCAGCGCCGTGCCAGGAACTTGGCCAAGTCCCTGGAGGACATGGGTGTTGAGCAGGGTGAGAGGGTGGCGATCTTCAGCCCGAATGCGGCGAAGATGATTGTCTCGTTCTACGGTGTGAGCGGCTATGGCCGCATCATCGTGCCCATCAATTTCAGGCTCACCGTCGACGAGGTCTCCTATATTGTCGACCATTCCGGCGCATCGGTGCTCCTGGTGGACCCCGAGTACGAGGAGATGCTTGCCGGGATCCACGTGAAGGAGAAGATCGTCATGGACGGCGTCCGGGACGCCGGCCTCTTCAACGAGCTTCGCGACGACGAGGTGGGGCCCCGCCATTGGGAGTCCGACGAGGGCTACACCTGTTCCATCAACTACACCTCGGGTACGACGGCCCGTCCCAAGGGAGTGCAGCTCACCCACAGGAACATGTGGATGGACTCGGTTCTCTTCGGCCTGCACACCGGTGTGCACGAGGATGACGTCTATCTGCATACCCTCCCCCTCTTCCATGTCAACGGCTGGGGGATGCCCTACGTCATCACCGGCCTGGGCGGGACGCACATCCTCCTGCGAAAGGTGGACGGCGAGGAGATTCTCAACCGGGTGGAAAAGCACGGCGTAACCCTCATGTGCGGCGCTCCCGCGGTGTGGGCCGCGGTGCTTCAGGCCGCGGAAAAGAGAACCGCGGAGGGTCGGCCCATCCCCGGACGTGACCTGGTCCGCATCGTCGCGGCCGGCGCCCCTCCGCCCTCCCGCACCATCGAGAGGATCGAGGACGAGCTTGGCTGGCGGTTCATGCAGATCTACGGACTCACCGAGACTTCACCGGTCCTGACCGTGAACAAGCATCGCCGCGAGTGGGACGACAAGCCCCTTCCGGAGCGTGCCAAGCTTCTCTCGAGGGCGGGCACGCCCATCATCTCCAATCGCATCCACGTGGACGCCAACGGAGAGGTCCTGGCAAAGTCGAACCTGGTGTTCGACGGCTACTGGGCCAATCCCGAGGCAACGGCGGAGGCCATGGAGGGCGGCTGGTTTCACACCGGGGATGGCGGATACATCGAGGATGGCTATCTGACGATCTCTGACCGCAAGAAGGACGTCATCATCACCGGCGGCGAGAACGTCTCGTCCATCGAGGTGGAGGACGCCATCTTCCAACACCCGGCCGTGCAGGAGGTCGCCGTTATCGGCGTGCCTGACGACAAGTGGGGTGAGACGGTCAAGGCGCTGGTCGTTCGCAAGGCCGGAGTCGAGGTCACGCCGGAGGAGATCATCGCGTTCTGCCGTGAACGGATCGCACACTACAAGTGCCCGACGACCGTCGAATTCCGAACGGAGCTGGCCCGCACCGCTACCGGGAAGCTCCAGAAGTTCAAGCTGCGCGCCCCTTACTGGGAGGGGCGGACCAGGATGGTCAACGGATAACCGCTTCGGTTGGGGCCGGGTTCACACCTCGGAGATGAGGTGGAAAGCCTCCGCGAGCTCGGCCCCATCCGCCGCCCCCGCCCGTTCGGCCGCCTCGCGGACTGCCTGACGAAAGCGGGAAACCTCTTCCAGGTCGCCTGGGTCGTTGATCTCCATAGAGCTTTCGTGCTGTGAGCGGTGGCAAAGCAGTGCCTCCACCTTGGCCCGCAATGCGAGTTCGCCCAGGGACTCCAGGTGGTTGGCCTCGTCGGCCTCGAACAGCAGGAGAGCCTTCGGCCGATGGTGGTGGCCCAGCTCCGGTAGGAAGTGTGGGTCGCGTGCGGCAACCAGGGCGTCCGTTGCGATGAAGCCGGCCGCGCGATGGTCCGGGTGCAGCCTGTACCGCTTCCAGGGGTCATGCGCTATGAGAACGTCGGGCTTGTGGCGCCTGATCAGGTGGCACAGCTGGGCGACCGCTCGCTCGCCGTGGTGCAGCTCCCCATCGGTCCATCCGAGGAATTCGACGGTGGCGCCCGGGGCGAGGGTCCCCGCCGCGCGCCTGGCCTCGCCTTGCCTGCGCACCGCCAGCTCCAGTGGATCCGCCTCGGGGTTCCACGTTCCCTTCGAGCCGTCGGTCATGATCACAAAGATCGCTTCGCACCCTTGTTGGGCCCATTTGGCGATAGTGCCTCCGGCACCGAATTCGATGTCGTCGGGGTGGGCTCCAACTGCCATGACCCGCTTGGGAGCCTCGATGTTCATCGAGGACGTACCGCTCTCTTTGAAGTAGGTGCTCGTCAAGTGCCGGCCGCTCCTGCTCTTTGGGATTGTCGCGATCAGGCGGTGCTGCGCCCCGCGAGCGACAGTATTGAGACCAATCTATTTACTTCACGTGGGGTGAGGCTCTCCCGGGAGGCCAGCGTGGCGAGGACGTCCAGATCTTGGCTCACGTCGATGTCGTAGCGTGCCAGGCTCAGCTCGTCGATCAAGCACTCGGCGCCGGCCTCCGCAATCGCGGCAAGGTGGGCCGGAAAGGATTCCTTCCCGAAGGCCAGACGGATCGCGCACGGGAGATCGCACGAGAGAAGATTGGTTCCGGTTCGGTGCCTGTCCGGAATCAGGTAGAAGCCCCGCGAGGCGGCCGCTGCACAAATGTCGGCTGCCTTCAGCAAGGGCAGGTCGCCGAGCGCGATCACCACGCGCCGGTATCCTTTCGCCTCCAGCTCGCTTAGCGCCGACTCGAGGTCGGCGTTGAGGGAGCCTTCGCGGCGCACGAGGACAGAGGCGCCCAGCCCTCTTGCCCAGGACGCCACCTGGCCGTCACCGGTGACGACGTGCGCGTGGTAGTCAATGCTCGCCTCGAGAACGGCATGGGCGGCCAGGCGACCGATGGCGCTGCGCTGCTCGGGGCCGAGTGTCGCGAGCCGGCTCTTCCCGCCCGCGAACGATCTGATGGGTACGACAACGGCGACACCCGCCGCTTCTTCCGCTCGCCATTCATCGCTCTTGGGCACGCGCTAGAGCATAGGTGAAGCCGTTATTCCACCCCGGGGCGCGTTCAGGCAATACCATGGAGCGGTGGAAGAGGTGGGGCGTGTCCATAGAGGAATTGCCGGTCGCGCTGGTTGAAATGCTGCGTGAGCGCGGCCTGCGCGACGAGGATATCGAGGCTGCATATGAGGCCGGCACGCTTCACTTCCTCGCCGTGGACCAGCTGCTTGGCAACCCCTACCGCCGAAAGTCCGCACTGGAGGTCGAGGCGGAGACCGGAATCAGCACCCAGGTGCTCCGGCGCCTCTGGCGAGCCTTGGGGTTCACCGACTTCGCAGATGCGGACCCGATCTTCACCGAACTCGACGTGCAAGCGGCACAGTCCTTGCGCATCCTCCTGCAGTCCGGGTCCGTCGAGGACGAGGTCGCCGTGCAGCTGGCCAGGGTCATGGGATCGTCCATGGCGCGCTTTGCGGAAGCCCAGATCGTCTCCTCCTATGCCTTTGGCGATCTGGGGGACCGTCTGGCAAATCTCGATCCCGTCGAGCTGGCCGATCGATTCACGCGGTATTCCTCCGTCATCGTCCCAGCGGTTCCCCAGCTGCTTGTCTACACCTGGATCCGCCACCTGCACGCGGCGTCGCGTCGCGCCATGCTCGCATTCGAAAAGGGAGTCGAGAATATCTCGGTCGTGGAGATGGCCGTCGGATTCGTCGACCTGGTGGGTTTCACTGTCATCGCCCAACAGCTCTCCAATGCGGAGTTGGCCAAGGTCGTGGGCCGCTTCGAGGAGGTCAGCTTCGACGTGGTGACCCAACACGGCGGGCGGGTGGTGAAGATGATCGGCGACGAGGTGATGTTCGTCTCCGATGACCCCGTCGAGGCGTGTGAGATAGGACTTTCTCTGGCCAAGATTTACGAGGAGGACGAGATCCTCTCCGAGGTTCGCGCCGGAATCTCCTGGGGCAAGGTTCTTTCCCAGGACGGCGACTACTACGGCTCCACCGTGAACACCGCCTCGCGTGTGGTCAACATCGCGGCTCCCGGTTCCGTACTGGTCACCGAATCGGTCGCGGAGCAGGTACGCAAGGACGCGGACCTGGTCTTGAGGGCTCTGCGCCCTCGCTATTTGAAGGACCTTGGCTCGGTTCAGCTCTATGTGGCCCGGCGCGCCTCGGCCGGCGACGGGGCCGCCAAGGGCATTCTCGGACCTGGCAAGAAGCCACTGGGAAGCCAGAGCTGAGTTCGACGGTGCAAACCCAGGTCATTGTTCCCGAAAAGGGTGGGAAGTGATCGACATCGTCACCGCGGGATTGATCTCTTCGCTTGGCCCCGAGGAGATCGTCGCCGGCGTAGACGAGGCCGGCCGCGGCTCCTGGGCGGGTCCGGTTGCCGTAGGCGTCGCCGCCGCGAGACGGAGTGAGCTGGAGGCGCTGCTGGAGGAGGCATGGGTGCGCGGACGTCTTAACGACTCCAAGTTGCTTGCGCCAAAGACCCGCGCCGACCTGCTTCCGCTGGTGAGGAAGTGCTTTTCGACCGGTATCGGCACCGCTTCGCCGCAGGAATGTGACGAGCTGGGGATGACGGCCGCGCTTGCTCTGGCTGCCGAGCGTGCAATCGCCCAGCTGGACTGCGTGCCCAAGCTGATCATTCTCGACGGCAAGCACGACTACCTTTCGCATCCGGGTGTCGCCACACTGGTAAAGGGTGATTCACGTTCAGCGCCGGTCGCGGCGGCCTCGCTGATCGCCAAGGTCGAAAGGGATTTGATGATGCGCGAGGCCGGCGCTCGAATGCCCGGGTGGGGCTTCGAAACCCATAAGGGCTACGGCTCTAGGGCTCATGAGGCGGCGCTTCTTGCCAATGGCCTTAGCGAAATTCACCGAAGGAGTTGGGGATACGTCAAGCGTCTGGGGTTGGACGCCGACGAATAGATGTTGCGTCCAGGCGCATACGAGGACGAATGCCAGGTGGACCGGGTCACGACGTGCGCGGATTGTTTTGGCCAAAGCCTGCTCGTGGGCATAGAGTGAGTGCAAAGGTTTGTTATGGCGGCCAAGGACCACTGACGCGTCACGCGCGTCAGGGTCCGGCACGCCGACGGGGAGGTGGTTCCGACGTCTCGTAGCTATGACGTCGTCGTGATCGGCGGCGGTCCCGGAGGCTATGCCGCTGCCCTTTACGGCGCCAGCGCCGGCCTGGCGGTGGCCGTTGTCGAGAAGGAGAAGGTAGGGGGCACCTGCCTTCACAGGGGCTGCATCCCGGCCAAAGAGTTCTTGGAGAGTGCCGCGGTTTACCGCACGGTCGCGGGCGCTGCCGAGTTCGGTGTGCTTTCGTCAAGCCCGGCCATCGACTTCTCGGTCACGCAAACGCGCAAACAGAAGGTTGTGGACCAGCTCTGGCGCGGTCTTTCCGGACTGATGAAGGGCCGCAAGATCGAAATCATCGAGGGCTTCGGAACCTACCTTGGCGAGGGCCAGGTCCAGGTCAACGGGGAAGAAGTCATCACCGGCGACAGCGTGATCATCGCGTCCGGGTCGCTCCCGCGCACCATTCCGGGCTTCGAAGTGGATGGAAGGATCGTCCTGACATCCGATGAGGTGCTCTCCCTGACGGAGCTTCCGTCGAGCGTCGCCGTGATCGGCGGAGGGGCAATCGGCTGTGAGTTCGCATCGATGATGTCCGACCTCGGGGTGAAGGTGACCCTGTTGGAGGCGCTGCCGTCCATACTGGCGGGGTGCGACAAGGATGCCGCCGACGTCGTGTCGCGCTCGTTCCGCAAGCGGGGCATCGATGTTCACGTCGGAGTGGCCGTCAACGGCCATCAGCCAAGCGGCTCGGGCACCGTCGTAAGTTATGGCGACGGGCAGAGCGTTGCGGTGGACCGGGTAATTGTCTCGGTGGGGCGCAGGCCCTTCACCGAAGGCGTGCTTGGACCCAACGCCAAGGTCCAGGTTGACGCGCGCGGGTTCGTGGTCGTGGATGAATTTATGGCCACTTCCGAGCCGGGCGTTTACGCCATCGGCGATGTGGTCGCCACTGCCCAGCTCGCCCATGTCGGCTTTGCGGAGGCCATCGTCGCAATTAAGTCGATCCTTGGTGAACCGGTGGTGCCGGTCGACTACGGCAAGGTTCCGTGGTGCATCTATACGCACCCGGAGGTCGCCTTCGCTGGCCTTACGGAGGAAGCGGCACGGGCCGCAGGTTACGACGTAGTGGTGAAGAAGGATCCTTTCGGGGGCAACTCCCGCGCGCGCATCATCGGCGAGACCGAGGGCGTGGTGAAGGTGATAGCCGAGCGCCGGCCGGATGGCAGCGCCGGCCGCATTCTCGGCGTTCACATGGCTGGTCCATGGGTAACCGAGCAGTTGGGGATGGGATACCTGGCCGTCAACTGGGAGGCCACTCCCGAAGAGGTGGCCCAATTCATTCAGCCTCATCCGACTCTTTCGGAGTCATTCGGAGAGACGGTAATCGCATTGACAGGAAGGGGACTTCACGTTGGCTGATGTCGTAATGCCGCAACTCGGTGAAACCGTTACCGAGGGAACGATCACAAAGTGGCTGAAGAAGGTGGGGGACAAGGTCGCCATCGACGAGATTCTCTTCGAGGTTTCGACCGACAAGGTGGATTCAGAAGTTCCATCCACCGCCAGTGGCTATCTTTCGCAAATCTTGGCTCAGGAAGGCGATACGGTCGCGGTTGGCACCGTGATCGCCGTCCTTTCGGACGCTCCGGGCGAGCCCGCGGCTGCGCCCGCTCCTGAGGCGGCTCCAGAGCCCGCCCCGGCACCCGCCCCGGCGGCTTTCGAGGCGCCCGCCGCACAACCCGCCCCGGCACCCGCACCCGCCCCGGAGCCGGCACCCGCCCCCGAGGCGGCTCCAGAGCCCGCCCCGGCACCCGCCCCGGCGGCTTTCGAGGCGCCCGCCGCACAACCCGCCCCGGAGCGAGCGGCGGCTGTGCCCCACGTCGAGGGGATGGTCCTGTCCCCCGTGGTCAGGCGCCTTTTGGATGAGAACGGGATCGACCCCTCCGCCATAACCGGTACCGGTGCCGGTGGTCGGATCACCCGCAACGACGTCCTCGATTACCTTGACAAGGTGGCCCAGGGCCAGCCCGCCCCGGCACCCGCCCCGGCGGCTTTCGAGGCGCCCGCCGCACAACCCGCCCCGGCACCCGCACCCGCCCCCGAGCCCGCAGCCGCCCCCGCGGCCTTCGCGGCGCCGGCCGC
>JAKAEN010000102.1 GCA_021818355.1 Actinomycetes bacterium
CGGGACCCAGGTGTGGAGCCTTCAGCTCTGTATCAGCATCTCCGCCACGCGGTAGGCGAGGTCAAGCGACTGGCGGGCGTTCAGGCGAGGGTCGCAGATGGTGTTGTATGCCGTGTCCAGATCCTCGACGCTGACATGGCGGGAGCCACCCAGGCATTCGGTGACGTCCTCGCCGGTGAGTTCCACGTGGATGCCGCCAGGCCAGGTGCCGAGCTTGCGGTGCACTCGGAAGAACCCGGCCACCTCGGCGATGACTGCCTCCAGGTTGCGGGTCTTGAATCCGTTCTCCGAGACGAAGGTGTTGCCGTGCATGGGATCGCACGACCACACCACCGGGTGCCCCGCCTCGGTCACGGCCTTCACCAGTGGCGGAAGCTTCGAAGCGACCTGCTCGGCGCCCATCCTGGAGATGAGCGTCAGCTTGCCCGGGATGCGATGAGGGTTGAGGATCTCGCAGATCTCGAGGACCTCGCTCGCGGTGGTGGAGGGTCCTATCTTGCAGCCGACGGGATTGGCGATGCCTCGCGCGAACTCCAGGTGGGCATGCCCGATTGCGCGGGTCCTCTCCCCGATCCATACCGAGTGCGAGCTCAGGTCGAAGTACTGGCCGGAAGCCCTGTCGTATCGGGTCAGGGACGAGTCGTAGCCGAGCAGAAGGGCTTCGTGGGAAGTCCAGAAGTTGACCTCTCTGAGGTGCTCCTCCTGGTTCAGGTCGATGCCGCAGGCCGCCATGAACTTCAGCGCCCGCTCGATCTCAAAGGCGACGGCCTCGTAGCGCTGGCCCTCTTCAGAGGTCGCGACGAACTCCTGGTTCCAGGTGTGCACCTTGGAAAGGTGGCTGAAGCCCCCCTTGGTCAAGGCGCGGAGAAGGTTGAGAGTCGCGGCCGACTGGTAGTAGGCCTGGATGAGACGCCGAGGATCAGGACGCCGCGCCTCCGGAGTGGGCGCGTCATCGTGGACGATGTGGCCGCGGAAGGCGGGGAGGATCTGGCCGAGAACGTTCTCCGTTGCCGACGAGCGCGGCTTCGCGAACTGGCCCGCGATGCGCCCCAGCTTGATGACCGGCACGCCCGAGGAGTAGGTCAGGACCACGGCCATCTGCAGGATCACCTTCAGCTTGTTGCGCACGGTGTCCGCGGAGTAGTCCTGGAAGGATTCGGCGCAGTCGCCCGCCTGCAGCACGAAGGCCTTGCCCTTTGCAGCCACTGCGAGCTGTTGGGACAGCTCGCGGATCTCTGCCGGGTAGACCAGCGGCGGGAGCGAGGCTAGCTCCTTCTCGGCCAGTTCAACCTGGCCGGGGTCGTCCCAATCGGGCTGCTGGAGAATGGGAAGCTCCCGCCAAGAATCCGGTGTCCACACGTCAAGTCTCCATCTTCGCCGGCTGACGGGTTCCCCCTGACCATCCCAGCTTGGCGCGGCCGCAGCTGAGCCCGCAAGAGTCCAGCTTCTCTGTTACTTATAGGATAAGGCGGAAACCTTCGGAAGGGTGAATGCCGGTGCGTCAATTCAGGTTCGCCGTTCAGGTGTCGGCGCTCACGCAGAGCCCGGGGCAGCTGGCGGATCTCGCCCGCCAAGCGGAGGACCTCGGCTACTCCGCGATGTTCGTTCCGGACCATCTCTCGGCCGACCAGTGGTCTCCCCTCACCGCCCTTGCCGTGATGGCCCAAGCCACTTCGACGATCTCCCTCGGCGGGCTCGTCTTCTGCAATGATTACCGCCATCCGCTTCTGCTGGCCCAGGAGCTTGCGACCCTGCACGAGCTCAGCGGAGGGCGCGTGGAATTCGGGCTGGGTGCGGGCTGGATGAACTCCGACTACGCCGCGAGCGGGATGTCCATGGATCCGGCAGGAGTCCGCATCGATCGCCTCGGAGAGGCTCTCGAGATCCTGAAGACCCTCTTTGCGCAACGCTCCTGCAGCTTCGAGGGCGACCACTACCGGCTTTCCGGCGCGCGCCTTCAACCGAGCGGCGTTGAGCGCCCGCCCAGATTGATCGTAGGTGGCGGCGGACGCAAGATGCTGAACCTTGCCGCCAGGCATGCCGACGTCGTCGGGGTCAATGTCAACCTGGCCTCAGGGGCGGTGGGCCCCGAACTTGTCGCCGAGGTTGGACCCGAGGCCTTCGATCGGCGCATCGGCTGGGTGCGCCAGGCCGCGCCCGAGCGCTTCGCCGAGATCGAGCTGCAGTGTCTCACCTTCGTCGCCAAGGTTTCCCCGGATGCGCGCGATTGGGTCTCCTCCATGGCGCCCGCCTTCGGGCTCAGCGCCGAGGACGCGCTGGAGGTGCCGATCGTTCTGGCCGGCGAGGCGGGAGAGGTTGCCGAGACGATCGAGAAGCGCCGCGAACGCTACGGCTTCTCCTACTGGGTCGTCCATCAGGCGGAGCTCGAGGAGTTCGCACCCGTAGTATCCAGGCTGGCGGGCCGTTGAGCGCGAACGAAGGACACGCGACGCCCAAGCGCATCGGCATCTTCGGCGGCACCTTCGATCCCGTGCACGTCGGCCACCTTGTGGCCGTGGTGAACGCCATGCACGGAGCTTCCCTGGACAGGGTGCTCATGGTCGTGGCCAACGTTCCCTGGCAGAAGGAGCGCACCCGCGCGATCTCCCCGGCCTGGGTTCGATTCGCCCTCCTAAAGGCCTCGATCGACGGAGTCGAGGGTCTCGAGGCCTCCGACATCGAGATTCGCCGGGGCGGCAAGAGCTACACGATTGACACCGTGCGCGAGACCAAGGCCCGCTATCCGGAGGCGGAAGTCTTCCTGATAGTTGGCGCCGACGCCGCGCGCGGTCTCGCCTCCTGGGAGCGCTCGGAGCGGCTGTCCGAGCTGGTGACCCTGATCGTCGTCAATCGTCCCGGCACCAGCGTAACCTCCGAGGAGCTGGCCGGGTGGAGGACTCTCTTCGTGGAGGTGCCGGCGATCGACATCTCGTCGACCGACATCAGGGCTCGCGTCCGTGAGCACCGGCCGCTCGACTTTCTCCTGACCAGGGAGACCATCGATTTCATACACAGGTCCGGGCTCTATTCGGAGGGCGCGGAGATAGCACGCGAGCAGTGATCGCCGCAGCGGAGCCGCTGGTAGAATCGAATCAGGCGATACGACTTGCGGAGGCTGTTTGAAAAGCGATATCCCTTCCGGCACCCGAACGACCGAGGCCCTGGTCAGGGTAGCGGCGGATGCGATTCTCGATAAAAAGGGCGAGGATCTGGTGGTGCTGGACTTGACGGAGGTCACTCCACTCACCGACTTCTTCATCATCTGCACCGGCAACAACTCCAGGCAGATAAGAACCATTGCGGAGGAGGTGGAGGCCAAGGTCAAGGAGGCCTTCGGAGTCTCACCGCGCTCGGTGGAGGGCCTGGGGGACATGAGCTGGGTGCTCATGGACTATGTCGACTTCGTCGTCCACATCTTCATGCCCGAGACCCGCGACTTCTACTCCCTCGAGCGCCTCTGGGGAGACGCGGCGAGGCTGGAGATATCGGCAAAGGTCTGACGGCGGCCGCGCCTCACCGGAAGGTGGGGCCGGAGGCCTTCTTGCGCTTGAGCTCGAAGAAGCACCCGAGCTTGGCAAGGCCGGCAAAGTGCTCGTAGAGCTCCACCGCCTCCTCTTCGTCGGGAATGCGGCAAAGGATCGGCCCGAAGAACCCCTGGGCGGTTCCGGCGGCTTCGATCGCGACGATGGGGACTCCTACGTCCTCGCCGGCCATCTCCATCGCGCGCACCATCGACTTTTCGATAGGAACGTCCCAACTCTGATCCGAGGCCGCTCCGGCGAATTCCGCCACGCCCAGCTCGTCGAGCACGGGCAGGTAGTCGAAGGAGTGACCGAGCCCCTGCTCGTGGTAGGCGTCACCAATGCGGGCGTACAGCTCCGCGGTTATCCGGTTTGCGCTCTCGGGTTCGACGGAGTCGCCGATCGCCGCAACGATCCTGAGGACGCCCAGGCCGTACTCGACGCCGGCGCGGTACATGTCGGGGATACCCAAGGGACGGTTCTTGATCAGCAGCGAGAACGGCAGATAGCGAACCTCGACGCCCTTGGCCGCGCTCACCTTGCGGATCCAGCGTGATGCAAGATAGGTCCACGGGCATGCGGGGTCGAAGTAGAAATCGACCTTCTCGGCGGTCGCGGTGGTCATTGCAGCTCCCTCTTCTCTCTCGCCAGAGCCTATCCCAGCCTGTGTGAAGAGCGAAAACGCCCGGGCCATGGGCCCGGGCGTTCTCTGGGGTTGGGGGACTTTTTTGACAGGGACGAGCCGACCGAAGGGGTGTACAGCCGGCTCGCGCCCTGTCGTTGGGTGGGGGCTTTTTGGCCTGGCCGCCTATTTCTTGGGCGGATGGTAGCCGAGTACCGTGATGGCCTCTTCGTACTGCTCGCGGGTGATCTCACCCTGAGCGAAGCGCCGATCCAGAATCGATTTCGCCTCGGGTGCCGGAGGCGCCGCCCCATGGGGTCCGCGATCCCGATTTATCCCGAAGATCAAATAGACGAGAATCCCGACGATGATCAGGAAGAAGAGCAATCCGAAGATCATGCCGAACGGGAAGACGTCATAGCCTCTTCCGTACCACATCTCCGCTCCTTTCCAAGGGCTCGCCCGGATCCCCGGTGGGCCCGCTTGTTCAGTTTGGCTTTCCGGGATCCACTCTGCCCAGCGAAGTTGTGAATCGCTTGAGAGGCGCCTAAGGCGTTGCTAGTAGCTTGCGGGCCGGTTGTGACCGGTGACTCGCCGCCCGCCCAGGGCAAGGCTCGGCCGCGTGACGCGCGTAACACAGAAGTAATAGTGCGGACTCCGAGCCGAAACATCCTCCCCGTACCTTGTTGAAATCCGCTGCGGGCAATGGCCCGCCCCGGATTTGGGAACAGGGAGGAAAATGCACTACAACTCCGGTGACACAGCGTGGGTGCTGGCCAGTTCGGCGCTTGTGCTGTTCATGACTCCCGGGCTGGCTTTCTTCTATGGCGGCATGGTCCGCTCGAAGAACGTGCTCGGAATGCTCATGCAGAACTACGTGGCTATCGGAATCGTCAGCATCGTGTGGGTATTTATCAGCTACTCGCTGGCGTTCGGTCCCGATATAGGTGGCTGGGGCCTGCTGGGGAACCTGCACTTCTTTGCCCTCGCGCATCCGAACCAGACCATCCCGGGCTACTCGGGATCGACCATTCCGCCGTTGGTGTTCGTGGCGTTCCAGATGATGTTCGCCATCATCACCCCGGCTCTTATCACCGGCGCTACCGCCGACCGGCTGCGCTTCGCGCCTTTCGTGGTCTTCGTGGCCATCTGGTCGATCATCGTCTACGCGCCCATCGCCCACTGGGTCTTCGACCCCAACGGCTGGCTCTTCAAGCTCGGTGCCGAGGACTTCGCGGGTGGAACCGTGGTCCACATGAACGCCGGTGCCGCAGGCCTGGCCATCGCGATGGTGGTCGGCAAGCGCCGTGGTTGGCCCAAGGAGCCGATGCCGCCGCATAACGTCCCCTTCGTGCTCCTCGGCGCAGGCATCCTCTGGTTCGGATGGTTCGGCTTCAACGCCGGCTCGGCACTCGGCGCCAACGTTCTCTCGGCCCACGCCTTCATCAACACCAACACCGCCACCGCTGCCGCGTTGCTGGGCTGGATCCTGGTGGAGAAGATCAAGGGCGGCAAGTCGACCACGCTCGGGGCGGCGTCGGGCGCGGTGGCGGGCCTGGTGGCCATCACCCCGGCCTGCGGTTACGTGGATCTGTGGGGCGCCACGATCATCGGTCTCGCCGCCGGTGTCATCTGCTCCCTCGCCGTTTCGCTCAAGTTCAAGGTGGGTCTCGACGACGCCCTCGACGTGGGCGGCGTTCACCTGATCGGCGGAATCGTCGGCGCCCTCCTCATCGGCTTCTTCGGCACGGCCGCCGTCTCGGGCTCCAACGGCCTCTTCTACGGTGGCGGTCTCGCGCTTCTTGGGCATCAGGCTGTGGCGGTTGTGGCCGCCGGCGCCTACTCTTTCGTCATCTCTTGGATTCTTGCCAAGATCATCGACAAGACGATGGGCTTCCGTGTGAGCGCAGATGACGAGCTGGAGGGGATGGACACCGCGCTGCATGCGGAGACCGCTTACGAGTTGGGTGGCGGATTCCTGCGGAGCCTGGCTTCGTCCGGCTCTCCCGAGGCAAGGATCGGCGCACCTCAGGACCCGCCCCTGATCGAGCTTCCCGGAAAGCCAGGTGAAAGAAGATGAAGCTGATTGTCGCCATCATCAAGCCCTTCAAGCTGGAGGACGTTCGCAACGCGCTCACCAGGGCGGGGGTCGTGGGCATGACCGTCTCGGAGGTGCAGGGCTATGGCCGCCAGAGCGGGCACACCGAGGTGTACCGAGGGGCCGAATACCAGACCAGCTTCGTCCCCAAGCTGAAGATCGAGTTGGTCGTCTCGGACGACGTCTCGTCCGAGGTGGTGGAGGCGATCGTGGAGGCCGCCCGCACCGAGAAGATCGGGGACGGCAAGGTCTGGGTGCTGGGCGTCGAGGAGCTGGTGCGGGTCCGCACCGGTGAACGCGGCGCAGAGGCGATCTGAAGACTCGTGGGCTCAACTCTCGGGCGGCGGGGTGCCCTCCCCGTCCGTCCGAGAGTTTTAACAGTGGTGTAACACGGATTCGGCGTATCGGAAACGGCTCTGCCTTTAGCTTGCAGCCCGGGCGCACTCTCGCGCCCGAACGCTCAGTCAAGCCGGGGAGGGTCCATGCACTACAGCGCCGGAGACACTGCCTGGGTGCTGGTGAGTGCCGCTCTGGTGCTTTTCATGACCCCTGGGCTGGCCTTCTTCTATGCGGGGATGGTCCGGTCCAAGAACGTTCTCGGCATGTTGATGCAGAATTTCGCGACCATCGCGGTGGTGAGCCTGGTCTGGGTCTTCGGCGCCTACTCACTCGCGTTCGGGCCCGATTGGGGTGGCGCGGGGATCATCGGCACGCTGCACTTTTTCGGCCTCGCGCATTCCGCTCAGCCGGTGCCGGGCTACACCGGCGCCATCGCCCAGCACATTCCGCCCTTGGCCTTCGTTGTGTTTCAGATGACCTTCGCCATCATCACTCCGGCACTCATCACTGGTTCGACGGCGGACCGGCTCCGCTTCGCCCCCTTCATCGTGTTCGTGGCGCTCTGGTCGGTTCTGGTCTATGCGCCCATCGCCCACTGGTCCTTCGACCCGAACGGCTGGCTGTACCGCATGGGGGCTGAGGACTTCGCGGGGGGAACGGTGGTCGAGATAAACGCCGGGGCGGCGGGCCTTGCCATCGCCGCGGTGGTTGGACGGCGCCGGGGATGGCCGCGATCCCCGATGCCTCCCCACAACGTCCCGCTCACCTTGCTGGGGGCCGGAATTCTCTGGTTCGGCTGGTTCGGCTTCAACGCGGGCTCGGCGCTCGGCGCCAACACCCTGGCGGCTCACGCTTTCATAAACACCAACACCGCCGGGGCTGCCGGCCTCCTGGGCTGGATAGCCATGGAGAAGTTTCGGGGCGGGAAGTCCACCACTCTCGGGGCCGCCTCGGGGGCGGTCGCCGGGCTGGTGGCCATTACGCCCTCGTGCGGATTCGTCGACGCGGTCGGGGCCGGAGTGATAGGACTGGCCGCCGGGGCCATCTGTTCCGTAGCGGTGACCGCCAAGTTCAGGATGCGCCTTGACGACTCGCTAGATGTCGGCGGGGTGCACCTGGTCGGCGGGGTCGTGGGCACGCTCTTGATCGGATTGCTGGGAACCGCTGCGACGGGGGGAGTGAACGGCCTCATTTACGGCGGCGGTCTTCCCCTGCTCGGCCATCAGCTGTTGGCCGTTGTCGCCTGTGGCGCCTACTCCTTTGGAGCGACCTGGGCGATAGCCAAGGTGCTGGACAAGCTGGTGGGGTTGCGAATGACGGCCGAGGAAGAGCTGGAGGGCATGGACACCGCACTGCACGCAGAATCCGCCTACGACTTCGGGGGATCCTTCCTGAGGTCCCTCGGCGGCGGCGGATTCAGGCCGAGCGAGTAGCGGGCGGTGTCTTGCCTGCGGCGGCGCGTACCGGGTGAAGGCAGGCGGCCCAAGCGGCCCGGCCCGGTGGCCCTCGACCCCCGGCAAACCCGGTCTGTCTCGCCGCGAACCGTGAAACGCCCTGACCGGGCCGCGGACCTGAATTGGGGCGATCGAGGCGCCGATGAGGCATCGCTGGGCTTGGCCTTGGTGTGGGAGGCGGCGTGAGCAAAGAGCGCGACGAGAGGGTGGAGCGCTTCCTGGCGCGCCGGGCGGCCTTGCTCGCAGCCGATTGGCGAGACGCTGAACCAATGGCCGAGATGGCCAGGGCATGCGACGCTTTTCTCGCCGAGTTGGCCGCCGGCGAGTCGCGGATCGCCCTGGTGGCGGTCGGCGGGTATGGGCGGATGGAGATGGGGCCCCACTCGGACATGGACGTCCTGCTGCTGCACGAGCCGCGAGCCAAGGTCGACCGGCTCACTCAGACGATCTGGTACCCGATCTGGGACTCCGGGGTCGCCCTGGACCACTCGGTGCGCACCGTCGCGCAGGCCATGCGCACGGCGGCCACCGATCCCCGCGTCCTAATCGGGATGCTGGATGCGCGCCTCGCCTTCGGCTCCCCAGATCTCTTCGAGGCGCTGAAGGGCCGTGCCGAGGCAAACTTCCGCTCCCAGATCGAGCATTACCGCGGCGTCTTCCGGAGCCAGGCGGAGGAGCGGCGCGGCGAGTCGGGAGAGCTTGCCTTCCTCCTCGAGCCGGATCTCAAAGAGGCTCATGGGGGGATGCGGGACATGGTCGTCCTGGGCCACCTCCTGCGCCTGGAGCCCGAGGGCGCTCAAGCGCTGGAGACCCTCGCCGGGCACCGGGAGTTCCTGATCAGGATTCGGAACCTCGTGCAGGCGCGCGCGGGACGCGCTCAGAACCGCCTGCTGCTGCAGGATCAGGACTGGGTGGCCGAGGCGGCGGGCTGTGCGGACGCCGACGATCTGATGGCGAGGATCTCTGAGATCGGCCGCTTCGTCTCCAGGGCCCTCGAGGAGAGCCTGGCTCGGGCGCCTCGCGTCCGTTCACGCTCGCGCGCGGTCGAGTTGCGGGAATGGCCCCCTGGCTCACTCAGTGTCCGTGACGGGCAGCTGATGCGCGAGCCCGGCGCTCTGGAGGGGATGGATGCCCAGGCGGTGATCACACTCGCGGCGCTGTCCCTTTCGATCGGAGCGCGACTTTCCGCCGAGACCCTGGAGTTGCTGGCCGGCCGGTTGCCACCGCT
>JAKAEN010000103.1 GCA_021818355.1 Actinomycetes bacterium
CTGGTTGGTCGATCGACCAACCAGGCACCGCTCAGATCGACGCGCTTTACTCCAAGATGGCCAAGGCTGGAAAGAGCTACCACGTCATAAAGCAGGCTCACGACGTAGTTCGCGCGGCGTATTCGGAGTTCCTTCGGTGGGGCTGGGTGGATCGCAACGTCTCGACCTTTGCAACACTCCCGAAGGCGCCTAACAACGAGATTGCCGTCCCGTCGGTCGACCAGCTGCGCGCGCTCCCCTCCGAGAGTGGCGAGGTCGATCCGCAATGGGTGGCCATGATCGCGCTTGCCGCTGTCACCGGAATGCGTAGGGGCGAGCTTTGCGGCCTCCGTAGAAGCGACCTACAGGGATCGACCCTCACGGTGCGCCGTTCGATCACCTACACAAGCGAGACCGGACTCGTCGAGGGCCCGACAAAGACGCGACCGACGCGGCGGATAGCGCTCGACGAATTCGGGATCGCGGTCATCGAGGCGCAGGTCGCCTACGTCGACGAGATGCTCGCGACTCTGGTCGGCACCGACGTAGACGACACTGAGCGGGGCTCGCTTATGGCCGAGGATCCCTTTGTCTTTGTCGGTCGCCCCGAAAAGGACAAACTCTTCGGCGCGACGCCAATTCATCCGGACTCGATCTCCATGGTCTTTCGACGAATCGCGGATAAACACGGCTGGCGAGACCTCCATTTCCACTCGCTGCGCCACTTCACCGCGACCCAACTCATCGCGGCGGGTGTGGACGTGCGGACGGTATCGGGCCGTCTCGGCCACTCCACGCCAACTCTCACGCTTCGGACCTACAGCCATGTGCTCGAGGCGCAGGATCGCCAGGCGGCTGCCATTCTGGGTGGACTCCTGGGGAACAAGCTCGGCGAGGCCGAGAACTCCGAAAGGAGTTCCCTCACGCGGGGCTCGAACGTGACGAAAGACGTCTCGGTCGATCTTCGGCTGTAGTTCGGCGGGTCTGTCGACCGCACTGCTTTGATGACGGTGGTTCGAGAGATCCCCAGTCTCTCTGCAATGCGAGCGTGGGGAATGCCTTCGGCAGCCAGCCTCCGAATAATGGCCCAATCTTCCAAAGTGATCACCTTCCATTATGAGGTGTTCACTTTTCACCGTCGAAAGTGTTCAGTTTTCAAGCGTTGCCGACAGGCGGTAGCGCCGACGACAAGAGCAGAGAACCGACACGGGCCGGGCGTGAAAGCGCCCGGCCTTTCTCGTTGGGGTATCGTCGGAATCGAACACGGCGCCCAGGGCCGGTCAGTGGGAGCGACAACCTTGATCCGAATCAGCGCACAGGATGTTGCCTCATTCTTCACGGCCGGCGCGGCGATGGTAACGGCCTGGATGGCAGTGAGTACGCGCTCGATGGCCAAGGAGGCGAGGCGTTCGGCGGATGCCAGCGTCAAGGCGCTTGAAAAGGCCGATACAGAACTCAAGCTCCTCGGCGACGCGAATCAGAACGCAAGGGACCAGTACGAATCCTCGGTGAGAGAACGCCGGCGTTCGATAGCGCCGATACTGGTTCCGGTAGCCCGCTCTGATCCCCCGGCCTACATGGTGAAGCAGCGCGAGACCTTGGGCCCCGTGGCCGAGCTCCGCGTCGGAAGCGACAATGCGAAGTGCCGGCAGCAGGCTTCGGTTCATTCGTGATGGATGTGGCAGGCAATACGTGGCTATGCGTCTGCCTCTTGAACATCGGCAGCGGTCCCGTCGTCCTTGCCCAAAGACACCCGAGTGGAGCAACCGATCCATTGGGCCTCCACGTCGTCGACCGCGCCTCGATGCCCACATGGTTCAGCTCACTCACTTGGGAGCCTCAAGCCGAGGTAGTCGAGGCGGCGGGGTTGTGCGTATTCGCGGCACGTACCGACCACTGGGACACCGCCTGGGCAACGAGGCTGGGACCGCTCGAATCCCAGGCGCCGTCGAGCATCTCGGTGAACTACTGGGATCTCGCCGGCAACCGATACGCTGTGAGCTCAAGTCTCCGCGTCGACCCGGTAACGATGGAGCTACGGCCGGACGGAACCTCCTATAAGGGGTACGACTGGTCATGATCGGGGCAACGTTTCGGGCGCGGGGGTCCAGTTGTACCTCCGGCGCGCAAAGCCCGCTCAGATCGGCCCACAGGTGGAGCGGTCGCGAATGCCCTGTTCGCGGCCATCTAAAGCCTCGAACCAGCCGCGATTTTCACTGAAATCTCCGCTATCGCCGCTGCGACCGCCCTGTCTGTGGAATCATTGCTCACGTAAATGCAAGGGTCGCTAATACGCGATCAACTGGACGGTGGCTTCTTCGCAATGAAAAAGAACCCGGCTACCACCCTGTCTCGATCCCAGGTGAACCGAGCTGGGGACGTGTTGCGCGCCTTTCAACTTAGCGACGGGCCGCCGGGCGATGACGTGTTCGAGGCCTACCAGATGCTGGTTGACTTTAGAGCCGCCCACCAATACCCGCTCATAAAGGCAACCGTCGGGTTGCGATCAATGGTCTCCACGGCTGGCTGCAAGGTCGAGGTCACGCAGCGGCTCAAGCGGATACCCACAATTCTCAACAAGCTTGTACGCGAACCGGAGATGGAACTTGGGCGGATGCAGGACATCGGGGGATGCCGCGCCGTTCTCGCCAGCATCTCCGAGGTATGGGCGGTTGAGCGTCGCCTACAGAGGGCCATGGTGAAGCGCACCGGACGCCAGGCGCGCACGAAGGACTACATTGCCAAGCCGCGCGCATCAGGGTACCGTGGGGTCCACGTGATCGTTCAGTACGACGCAAAGAACATAGAAGTCCAATTACGGACCCAGGTCATGCACCAGTGGGCTATCGCGGTCGAGAAACTCTCGTGGCGCGTGCGAGATGACCTGAAGAGCGATACGGGCCCTAGGGAGGTCCGAGACTGGCTTCGGGCGGTCTCGGAGGCTATGGCGATTGAGGAGACCGGCGGCACCGTTTCGCAGGCGGTTCTTGCGGATCTTAACGGCCTTCGGGAAAGTGCATTAGCTTATATAAGTGGTGATCGGCGATGACTGACAAGACAATCAAACACTTTTTACTCGTTTTCGACCATGACCGTGGCCGGCTAATCGACGAAAAGGACTTCGGAGTCGACAGTGACGCTGCGGTCGCGGCGTACGCCGAAATGGAGCGCAAGTATCAGGGCTCGACTTCGATCGAGATAGTTCTCGTCGGATCCGACTCGATTGAGACCGTGATGCTCACCCATGCGAACTACTTCGATGGAACCGTTACTGTCTCGAAGTATCTGGCGGGCATCTAGTCGCTTCGGGCGGCGCAAACCCCGCACTTTGATAGGTTGCACATAACGCGCCATTGTTGTCTGGGCTGAACATCCCGGCGCCCCCTGCCCTCGGACACTTTCGAGAAGCGCTTGATCGTGGCCGCGGTGCGGCGAGCGACCATGTTGCAGGCCCCGCCCTGCGGTCGAGCCGATAGGCCGGGCCTCGATTGGGGTCGCTCGGCTATGGGGGGGGAGATCCATACTCCGAAGAAAAACGGCACCTTAGCGGGCCTCTGGTGCGGAATGGTGGCATTTTTCCAGGTGGCGAGTGGGTCAGATTCGGGCCGATTGCGCGCCGGCACGCAAGAGGCGCGGCCATGATGCGACCGTGCCTCGAGCGAATAGGTGTTGCGGCGCGGAGAGGAGGCGACGGACCGCCACGATCATGGCTGATTACCAGCTGGTCGGCTGTACCAGGCAAGTTCCGCCGACGACGGCGGTCGCGTCGGCATAGCGATTCCCGAAGAACGCCACGTAGCGGTAGACCTGGAGCAGGATCGAGAGCTGATTCCCGAGGGTCTGCGGTAGAGCGCGGACCATGACGGGCCCTCCATCAGCCAGTGCGACTGACGATGAAGGACAAAGATCTCGTCCTGGTTGGTCTCGGTTCCGAGGTCGGACGGGATGTTGCCGTCGACGTAGACGGGCAGGCCCGCCACGGTGCCGGCGACGATAGGCCCGTTCTGCAATCCGTTGTATTGGCCGAAGGCATTGAAAGCCTCACCGATAGGCACGACCAGGGGTCGACCAGTGGAGTCGGCGCCGGTCGCCATCATCCACTCCCAGCGGGTCGGGGTCATTACGATCGCGTTGGCGGGAACTTCAGTGGACGTGGCCGGGACGATAGACGGGGCGGAGCAGCGGTGCTCGGCCACGCTCGGGTTGATCCAAGCCCCGCACTCGGGGCACTTCCATGGTTCGGCGGGTGACACCCTAATGACCCATCTCGCGATCTGGGAAGCTCTCACGGCTGGGGAGGAGAGCAGCCGGGGCGAGGCCGTGACGGATGAGGAGTATCGTTCCGCCTTGAACCGGGCGAGGCGTTGATCCGCCTCTTGTGCACCAGGACTCTGCCCACTAGGCGGGAGTGCTTTGGGATCGGCGCCTTGAGCGCCTATCGGGTGCCGGGTCGTGAGCCGGTCCCCGGAACCACCACGGTTCCGAGCACCCATCTGCGGCGCCCCTCACGCGGCGCATTGGCGAGCCGCGGCTGCAGCACCCGTGCAAGCTCGATGGAGAGTTCCCGCACTTCGGCATCGTCGAGCCACATCGCCGCCAAACGGTAGCTGCCGCCGTCCCTGACCGGGTCGACTCCTTCGGTCGCGACGTATCTCTCGAATTCCGCCAAGAGGCCGGCAAGATAAGAGACGAAGGCGTGCAGGTGCTGCTCCGGGGTCATCTTTTCGAGTTCGTCGATGCTGACGCTCGCCGCCGCATTGCGCAGGACGTAAGTGCGCTCCGTCGCACCTCTTACGCGACGCTCGGAGATGACCGAGAGCACGCCGCCTTCCACCAGCCGGGCGAGATGGCGATAGAGGCTGGCCGCGGGAATCTCGGGCAACTCGGCTTTCAGTTCGGCGGTGGTGAGCGCCCTGTCGCCGAGGAAGGCCTGCAGGATCCGCAGCCGGATCGGGTGGAGAAGCAGATCGGCGGTGGTCATCGATAAAAGGCTAGCCAAGAGCGCCGGTGTATTGCTATCATTATCGATAATGATAACGGTTGATCCCGCGAGCTCACAAACATTGCCCGAGGTTCCCAGGTGAACCCGGCCGCGCTACTGCCGGTGCTCGTCGTCGCCGTGGGCTTTGCCGTCTACTGCTTGGTGGACGTGCTTCGTGCCGAGGAGGTGCGCTATCTCCCGCGCTGGCTGTGGGCGATCATCTGCATCGGTTCGGTGCCTCTGGGTGGCGTCATCTACCTGCTGGTGGGGAAGAAGAGATGAACGGCTTGGCGACCCGGGGCCTGGTGAAGCGATACGGGACCACCGAGGCCCTGCGCGGTCTGGATCTCGAGGTGCCCGCAGGCTCGATTTACGGTCTGGTGGGTCCCAACGGATCGGGCAAGACCACGGCGCTGGAGATCCTGGTTGGATTGCGCCGTCCGACCGCGGGCTCGGTGGACGCCGGCGAGGTCGGGAGCCGGATCGTCTACTGCCCCGACGCACCCGAATTCGACTCCTGGCTGACGGCCGCCGAGGTAATCCGGCTCTCCGCCGGCCTCATGGGAGCGCGCCCCGGGCGGGAGGCGGTGGAGGCCGTCCTTGCCCGGGTTGGCCTGGAAAACGCGGCCGGGCGCAAAGCGGGGGGCTTCTCCCGCGGGATGCTCTCGCGCCTGAACCTGGCCGCTGCCCTCATCTGCGAGCCGACGCTGCTGGTCGCCGACGAGCCTGCGGCCGCGCTCGACCCGGCCGGCCGATGGGAGATCATCGAGCTGCTGGGCAAGCTGGCAGGCTCGACCACCGTGATCGTCTCCAGCCACGACCTGCATGACGTTCAACGTGTCTGCGACCATGTCGGCATCCTCACCCGAGGGAGCCTGGCCTACCAGGGGACACTCCGCGAACTGCTGGAGCGGGCCGGAACGGCGATCCGGGTGGTGGTGCGCGAGCCGTCGGCGCCGGTAAAAGCCGCCCTCGCCGCCGCCTCCTGGGTCAGGAGCGTGCAGGATGAGGGACCGGGCACCTTCCTGGTGGAGGTGAGCGACCCCGGTGCTGCCGAAGAGGGCTTGCCCGTGGTCCTGGCCTCCTGCGGGGCCAGGCTGGTTGAGACTGGTCCCGCCGAGGGGAGCCTGCAGGACATCTTCTTCCAGTTGACCGGAACCGGGCCGGCCCGGTCCGCCGAAGAGGGGGCGTGATCTTGGGCGCCTGGAAACTGGAGTGGATCCGCATGTGGCGGACCAAGCGCATCGTGGCGGTGGTGGCGACTTTCGTCCTACTGGGGCTCGCCGGGCCCATCGCTCTTCACTACCTGCCGGAGCTGATCAAGGCCGGATCCAAGAACGGCGCACCGGTTCCGGTTCTGCCCAAGGTGCAGCCGGTGCAAGGGATCGCGAATCTCGGCAGCAACATCTCCTCGATCGGCAGCCTTATCGTCGCCATCGTCACCGCGTCCACTCTCGGCCTCGACTCCAATCGGTCGATCGCGGCCTTTTACCGGTCGCGTGTGCGTAATCCCGTCGCGCTCATCATGCCGCGCATGGCCTCCTCGGCCGCGATCGCCATCGCCGCTCTGGCCCTGGGGGCGTTGGGCGCCTGGTACGAGACCGAAGTGCTCCTCGGACACGTCCCGCTGGCGCCGCTGGCGGCGGGCTTTCTCTTCGAGTCCCTGTGGCTCTGCCTGGTGGTGGGGGTCACCGCCTTCTACGCCTCGGTCCTGCGCAGCGTGGCCGGTGCCGCCGGCGCCTCGGTCGCCACTCTGCTGGTGACCGCGCTCCTGAGTGCCGTCCCGCATCTGTCGCCCTGGCTTCCGACCCGGCTGTCGGGGAGCCTCTCCATGCTGATCGGCCAGCCCGCCGGGGACATATGGAAAGCCGTGCTGGTAGCCGCGGTGGTGACGCTGGCGGCCGTGGCCGTCTCCATCCGCCTCTTTGCCCAACGGGAGCCTGGAGCCTGAGCGGGCCCTAACCTTCGCCGATCGCCTGCGCGCGCGGTCCGGGTGTTCCGGCCGCGGCTTCCTCGCCTCGCAGGCGGCGTGGCCACATATGCCGGCGCAAGACGGTGTTCGTCTCGGCGGCATAGAGGGTGACCTGCGCCCCGAGGTGCAGCCAGGCCAATAGTCCGATGACGACGGCGAAGGTGCCGTAGACATGGCTGGCGTGCGCGACCACGTGGCGGGTGTAATACCCGCCCAGCCACTGCAGGAGTGTCCAGGCGACGGCGCCGAGCGCCGCCCCGGGGAAGATGTCCTTCCAGCTAAGCGGCTCGGCCGTCAGCAGCCTGAAGGCAAAAAGGTAAAGGGCGAAGTTGAGGATCAGCGGCGCCAGTGTGCCCGCCAAGGTGAAGAGCGGCGCGAAGGTTCCCCCGATGCCGTTGAGCGCGGAGGCGGCGGTGGAGAGAACCAGCGTCGTACCCAGTGTCCCAAGGAGTGAGAGGCTGCGCAGTCGAGATTTCCACATGTCCGGCTGGCCTTCCCGCGGCACCTCCCAGATCGTGTTCATGGCCTGCTGGGCGGCTCCTGCCACCCCCAGGCCGGCCCAGAGGGCGGCAATGACGCCGGTACCGAGCGCGAGCCCGCTTCCGGTGATGGAGCCGACTTTCAGGTAGTCGGCGAAGGAGGGGAAGTCGCGCTTGGCCGTGGCGAGTATGGAGGCTTGTAGCGCAGGATGGCCCTGCAATACGAAGCCGAGCACAGTGACCAGGATGAGGAGTAGCGGGAATAGTGCGAAGAACCCGTAATAGGCAATCAGCGCCGCCATGCTTCCGGCCCGGTCTTCACCGAACTTTTTCGCCACCGCCACCGCGAACGCGAGCGCCTTGTGCCTGGCCTGGAAGCCGTCGAACGCGGCCAGTGCCCTGCCCGCCAGCTCGGTAGGTCGCATGCAATAACATTAGCCCCGCGACCAGGGACGGCGTGGCCGAGCTGGACTCAGTCCTCCCCGGACACCTCTTCCAGCGAGCGCCGCGCGGGTTCGGGGAGAATCGTGGTGAGCAGGAATCCCAGCACTGCGGCGCCGGCGGCCACCAGAAGCATTCCGCCCAGGCCCAGGCGCGCCTGCCAGGCCGGCACCAGGAAGACGCCGATGAAGGCACCGAGCTTTCCGATCCCCGCGGCGAGCCCGTGCCCGGTGGTGCGCATGCTCACCGGGAAGACCTCCGAAGGCATCACGAAGGTGGTGGTGTTGGGGCCGAACTCGACGAAGAAGTAGGAAAGGCCGAAGATGGCCAGGAAGGGCACGACCGAGGTGGTGAGTCCGGTGAAGAGCCCAAGGGCCCCGAAACAGACGGCCATGACGGCGAAGCCGATGAACTGCAGGCGCTTGTGCCCGATGCGGTCCATCCTCGCCACGGCGAGCAGGTAGCCGGGGAGAGCGAAGATCACAAAGATCCCGAGGGTCCACACCAGCTTGGACTGCATGGTCGCATGCGGGGCGACCTCCTTCAGGATGCTGGGGAGCGAGAGGGTGTTGCCGTAGTAGGCGTAGTCGAAGAGGAACCAGGTGCCCGCGGTGCCCAGAGCCAGCTTGAGCATGCGCTTGTTGCGGAGGAACTCGCCGAGCGACATGGTTCGGGTGCCGCCGTCGACTGCGGAGGTTGCGTCCAGAGCGCCTTCCGCAAAGAGGTGAAGCTGCTGGGCGGCCTCGGCCGCGCGCCCCTTCACGCGGGCGACGAAGCGCGGGGACTCGGGCATCTTGGAGCGCAGGTAGACGACCGCGGCCGCCGGAACGGCGCCCAGGCCGAGCAGGATGCGCCAGGTGACCGAGTCGGCTAGGCCGGAGGAGACCAGGATGAGGGCGACCAACGGTCCGATGATCAGGCCCAGGGCCTGCATGGAGAAGACCAGTCCGACCAGCTTTCCGCGGTCGTGGCGGTTCGCGTACTCGCTCATCAGCACCGCCGAGACCGGGTAATCGCCGCCGATCCCCAGGCCCAACACGAAGCGTGCCGCGATCAGGAACAGGGGGCCGGTCGCGAACGAGGAGGCGAGCGCGCCGACGATCATGATGGCGGCGACCGTGGTGTACACCGTCTTGCGTCCCAGCACGTCCGCGATCCGGCCGAAGACGAGAGCGCCTACTAAGGCGGCGAGAATTGCGGAGCCCGCCACCCAGCTGGTTGCGGCGGTCGAGAGGTGCCACTGCGTCTGCACCAGCGCGGCGACGGTTCCGATCACGAAGAGGTCGTAGGCGTCGGTGAAGAACCCC
>JAKAEN010000104.1 GCA_021818355.1 Actinomycetes bacterium
GTTCGACGTTCTCACCGGGGCCACCCCGGTCTTCGGCCCGGCCCCGCGGCCGTTGCCGCAGCTTCCCCTTTACGTCGACTCCTCCGGCTACATCCGGGCTCAGGCCGGGTATGACGAGCCGGTCGGACCTGGATTCTGGGAGCGTGGGGCGTGATCACCCAAACTGCTGACTGGTTTGACGAGCGCCTTGGCATCGCCAAATTCACGCGCAAGTCGCTGAACAAGATCTTCCCGGACCACTGGTCCTTCATGCTCGGGGAGATCGCGATGTACTCGTTCATCGTGCTCCTCTTCACGGGCGTCTTCCTGACGCTGTTCTTCGTGCCCTCGAGCAAGGAGATCATCTACCATGGCGCCTACAAGCCCCTGGATGGCCACAAGGTCTCCGAGGCCTACGCCTCGACCCTGAACCTCTCCTTCTCGGTCAGGGCGGGTCTGGTGATGCGCCAGATGCACCACTGGGCGGCAAACGTCTTCATCGCCGCCATCGTGGTCCATCTCTGCCGCGTCTTCTTCACCGGCGCCTTCCGGAAGCCGCGCGAGATCAACTGGGTCATCGGCACCGTGCTCCTGATCCTGGCGATCGTGAACGGCTTCCTCGGCTATTCGCTGCCCGACGACCTGATCTCGGGAACCGGTATCCGCATCGCCTTCTCCATCGTGCTCTCGGTGCCGGTGGTCGGCAGCTACCTGGCGTTCTTCCTCTTCGGAGGGAACTTCCCCGGCGATTCGATCATCCCTCGCTTCTACTCCCTGCACATCCTGATCATCCCTGCGCTTATCGCCGGCTTGCTGGGCGCGCACCTGGCGGTCATGTGGCACCAGAAGCACACCCAGTACAAGGGCAAGGGGAAGAGCGAGCGCAATGTCGTCGGAGTGGCGATGTGGCCGGCTTACGCATTGCAGGCGGGAGGGTTCTTCTTCCTGACCGCGGCGGTCATCGCCATTCTCGGCGGCCTGGTCCAGATCAACCCGATCTGGCTCTATGGCCAGTACATCCCGTACAAGGTCTCCTATGCCGTGCAGCCTGACTGGTACATGGGCTGGCTGGATGGAGCGCTCAGGCTTATGCCCAGCTGGGAGATCGTCGGCTTCGGCCATATGATCCCCACCATCTTCTTCCCCGCGGTCCTGCTGCCGGGCCTTACCTTCACGGCGCTGGCTCTGTGGCCCTTCATCGAGAAGAAGATCACCAAGGACACCGCAGAGCACAACTTGCTCGACAACCCGCGTGACGTGCCCTGGCGCACCTCTGTCGGGGTGGGTGTGCTCGCCTTCTACGTGGTCCTCTTCTTTGCCTCCTCCACGGACGTGCTGGCCAACAGCTTCCAGCTCTCTCTGAACTTCGTGCTGTGGGGCTTCCGCATCCTCTTGTTCGTGGTTCCGCCCATCGCGGCCTTCGTCGCCTACAAGGTGGCAAAGGAGGCGGGCTCGGTTCCCGGCACCGGGCGGCGTAAGCGGGCCAACGTCATACTGCGCACCGCGGAAGGCGCCTACTACACCGAGAAGACCGCGCCTCGCTCGCCTCATCACGAGGAGGAGGTGGCTGAGGAGCTTCCCGAAGAGGTTGTTTACCACGCGCTCGACGGCAACCATGGCGAAGAGCTGGTTGGCAGCGCCGCCCCCTCAGGGTCCGGTGGCCCGGCCGGGTCGCCGTCGCACTCGGGTGTTGACCTCGGCCCGCTCCCATCGGGAGGCAGCGGTGTCTTCCGCATACCCCGCGTACGGCGCTCGGCCGCGCCCGATGGTGGCGGTGAGCAGATCGGAGGGATCGGCGACCGTGGCTGACAACTCCACCAGGGGCCGCTTCGGCTCTCAGACATCGGCGGTCCGGATCCCGGGCCGCACCGGAAACGCCTTCAACCAAGGAATCAACTGGTGAGGAAGCTGAACTTCAGGAGAAATCCCCAAGCCGGCCAGCGGTTGCGTCGCCTGGCTCTCGGTAAATCGGGCTGGCGCACCCCGCTGGCGCTGGGAGGCTCCGCGCTTGCGCTGTCGGCGTGCAACGTCACCGACTTCGGGATGCACACCGGCGCCACGACGCAGGGGCATGACATCTTCAGCCTCTATCAGACCTTCATCTACATGGTGATCGTGGTCGCGATCGTCACCTTCGGCGGTTTGCTCTACGTTCTCGTCCGCTTCGGGCGCAAGAATGGCGACAAGGTGCCGCGCCAGCGCCACTCGAACGTGAAGATCGAGATCGTCTACACGGTCATACCGGCCATCATCGTGGCCGCGATCTTCTTCATGAGCGTCGGCACCGAGAACAAGGTGGACGCGGTATCCCCCAATCCGAGCCTGAACCTTACGGTCACGGCTTTCCAGTGGGGTTGGCGCTTTACTTATCCGAACGGCGTCAGCATCGTCTCGCAGGGGCAGAACTATCCCCAGATGGTCCTGCCCGAGGGCGAGACCACCAAGGTCAAGCTGGTCTCCAAGGACGTGGTGCACGGCTTCTACGTTGCGGCGTTCGACTTCTCCCGCTACGCGTTGCCGGGTGTGACCAACTACTTCGATCTGACCCCGAACAAGCTCGGCACCTTCGTCGGGCGCTGTTCGCAGCTTTGCGGCCTTTACCATGCTGAGATGCTCTTCAGCGTGAGGGTCGTCACGCCGGCGCAGTTCACTGCCTGGCTGAATTCTCAAGGAAAGGGTGCAACGGCATGACCATTGCCGAGGAGCGAAGCGAACTCGCACACGAGCCCGAAGCCGGCGGCCACCACGGCCCCACCGGAATCTACAAGTGGCTCACCTCCACCGACCACAAGGTGATCGGCAAGAACTACATGTACACCTCGCTCGTCTTCCTGATGATCGCAGGTGCCATGGCCATGATCATCCGTGCCCAGCTGGTGCAGCCCGATGGGCACATCGTCTCTCAGCAGATGTACAACGAGCTGTTCACTATCCACGGTTCGATCATGCTGTACCTCTTTGCGGGACCGTTTGCCTTCGGAGGTTTCGCCAACTTCATCTTGCCGCTCCAGATCGGAGCGCCTGACATGGCCTTCCCGAGGCTGAACGCCCTCTCCTACTGGCTGTACCTGACCGGCGGCACCACCATGTTGATGGGCTTCTTCGTCACCGGCGGCGCCGCTGCATTCGGCTGGGTCTCCTATGCGCCTCTGTCCAGCTACACCAACTCTCCCGGCCCGGGCCCGGACCTGTGGATCGTGGCCATCGCCCTTACAGGCTTTTCTGGAATCTTCACCGCTGTCAACCTGGTCACCACCGCCTTCTACCTGCGCGCACCAGGAATGACCATGTTCCGGATGCCCATTTTCACCTGGAACATGGTGGTGACGGGCATCTTGATCCTGATTGCCTTCCCGATCCTGACCGCAGCCATGGTGATGCTGTACGCGGACCGGCACCTCGGGACGCACTTCTTCACGGTCGCAGGAGGCGGATCACCGGTGATGTGGCAGAACCTGTTCTGGTTCTTCGGCCACCCCGAGGTCTACATCCTGGCGCTGCCGTACTTCGGCATAGCGTCCGAGATCTTCCCGGTCTTTGCCAAGAAGCCGATCTTCGGGTACAAGGGCCTTGTCTTCGCGACCCTGGCCATCGCAGGCCTCTCCACCGGCGTGTGGGCACACCACATGTACACCACGGGAACGGTGCTGCTGCCCTTCTTCGCCGCCCTCTCCCTCTTGATCGCGGTGCCGACCGGCATCAAGGTCTTCACCTGGATCGGCACGTTGTGGGGCGGAAATCTGCAGTTCAAGGTGCCGATGCTCTTTGCACTGGGCTTTCTGGTCACCTTCACCATGGGTGGATTCTCGGGTGTGATGCTTGCGTCACCGCCCTTCGACTTCGCCGTGCACGACACCTACTTCGTGGTGGCACACTTCCACCAGGTTCTTGCGGGAACGGCCATTTTTGCGGGCTTCGCGGGTTTCTATTACTGGTACCCCAAGCTCACGGGCCGGATGATGCGTGAGGGACTGGGCAAGCTCCAGTTCTGGATAGCCTTCATCGCCTTCAACATGACCTTCATCCCGCAGTACCTGGCGGGACTGCGTGGCATGCCGAGGCGCATACCCGTCTACCTGGTGACCGACCATGTGACCTTCCTCAATCAGGTCTCCTCCGTCGGCGCCTTCCTTACGGGGTTCTCTTTCCTCATCTGGCTGCTGAACCTCTGGATCAGCTGGCGCAAGCCGATTGCAGCCGGCGACAATCCCTGGGACGGCCACACCCTGGAGTGGGCGACCACCTCGCCACCGCCGCACCACAACTTCACCTCGTTGCCCCCGATCCGCTCGCAGCGGCCCGTCTGGGACCAGAACCATCCCGAGTACGCCGACTACAACACCGAGCATGACGGGACGCCGAAGAAGGAGGTCGAGACCCGATGAAGGTCGAGTACCGCGTCTATCTGGGGATAGGCATCTTCGTCCTGCTCGTCACCGTGGTCTACTTCTTCTGGGCCAAGGAGTACGGTGGCGCGATGATGCTCTTCGGCACCGCCGGACTGGGCATCCTGCCGGCGCTCTACCTCGGATGGTGGAAGCGGCGCATGGAGCCTCGTCCCGAGGACGTCGAGGACGCGACGCTCGCGGAGAACCGGGGGCCGGTAGGCGCGTTCCCAGACCACACGATCTTCCCCTTCGTACTTGGTGTCGGCGCCTTTCTGACCGCCCTCTCCCTCGTCTTCGGAGCCTGGACGGCGGTGATCGGCCTTTCGCTTATCGTCTTCGCGGCCACCTCCGCGACTCTCGAGTCTCGCCGGGGCGGCGCGATCTAGCCAGGGAATCGGGCCTGATGGCCTGATCCGACTCCTAAGCGTGTGCTTGGGCCGGCCCGGCGGGGCCGGCCCAAGGCCTTTCTCAGCTTCGTTATGTAGGATCAAAACGTGTCCTTTGTAACCAATACGCTGCTTTCGCTGCACGGCGTGGTGGCGCTGGTGGCCATCTTCATCTTCCCGGCGCTGGAGTCGTCGGTCTTCCTGGGATTCGTCTTCCCGGGTGAGACGGCGGTGCTGCTGGGAGGCGTTCTCGCCTACGAGCACCGTATTCCGCTGGCTGCCGCCATGGCCATGGCCATCGCGGGAGCGATCATCGGCGATACGGTCGGCTATTGGGTGGGGCGGGAATTCGGACGGCGGATCCTCGATTCGCGCAGTGGCCGGCTGATCAAGAAGGACCACGTTCGCACGGCCGAGGACTTCATCGCGCGCCGCGGCGGCTTCGGCGTCTTCCTCGGCCGCTTCGCGGCCGCCCTTCGCGCCATCGTTCCCGGTCTGGCCGGCATGTCCGGCATGCGATACCGGACCTTCCTGGTCTTCAACATCATTGGCGGGGTCACCTGGGCCGTCGCCTATTCACTGGCGGGTTACCTGGCCGGTGCGAGCTTCCGCACCATTTCTTCCTGGTCGAGCAAGGCGGGATATCTCCTGGCGGCGTTGCTGGTGGCGGGGATAGTCGCGGTGGTCGTGCTGAAGAGAAGGCGGACGGGGACCGGCGAGCCGGCCTTGGCGATGGAGGAACCCGCAGGTACTTTGGAGGCGAACGGGGCGGAAGAGGCTTAGGCCGCAGCTCTACGCTTGAGCCGATCCGTCAGGAAAGGCAGGGTGTAGGCGACGAAAGCGCGCAGGTGATTGGCCGCGCTTGCTCCCGTGCGCAGCTGCGATGCCAGCTTGGCGAAGAGGCCCCAGTCGCGCCCCAGCGCGGCGGCGATCATGAAGCGCTGCAGGTGCCACGCCGCTATTACCTCAACGAAGCCCTTCTCGAAGTAGCGCTGCTCCCGTTCCCTGGCGACGATGTCCGTAGCCCTGGCGGCCAGCGTGCGCACGTCCTTGGAGACGCCGTTGGGGTTGTCGCGGTAGAAGACCAGCGGCGACCTGACCAGGACTGCCGGCCCGAACTTTGCGACGCGCAGCCACATATCCCAGTCCTCGGCGGTGTCCATGTGAGGGTCGAAGCCCCCGGCCCGCTCCACTGCTCTACGAAGGGCGAGGACGCTTGAGGTCTGGAAGCGGTTCAGCACTGCGATGTGCGAGGCGTAGAGGCGCTGGATCCCGGCGTCCTGCTCCGCCTTCAACTCCGCGGGATCGCGCGACCAATCGGTGGCGATCATCACCGCCTCAGGGTGGGCTTCGAGCGCCACCAATTGAATGGCCAGCTTGTCCGGGTGCCAGGCGTCGTCGCCGTCGAGGAAGGCAATCCACTCGCTGTTGGCAGCCTGCAGGCCCCGGTTGCGCGCCGCGGAGGGCCCGCCGTTGCGTCCGGTGAGCAGTGCCAGCTGCTCTTTGAAGGGCTCGATCGCCGACAGAGAGTCATCGCCCGATCCGTCGTCGACGACGATCACCTCTTGCGGCGAATGGCTCTGGGCAAGCACGCTGCGAATCGCCTCCGCAATGGTTGCCTGGTTGTTGTAGCAGGTGATGATGACGCTGATGCTCGGAGCCTGCCCCCTTGCGGTGCCGTCCATCCTCAGCTGTTCACCGCAACGGAGCGAGGAAAGAGGCGTGCCGCGGCCTGGGCGACCGCCTCACGGTCATCGAGGTGCACCAGCTGCTTGCCGACGCGAATCGAGGTCTCGTGCCCCCGTCCCACGATGACCACCGCGTCATCCGGTCCGGCCTTCTTCATCGCGAAGCAGATCGCCTCCTGGCGATCCGGCTCTATGTGAACGTGGCGTCCGGGGGCGTCAAGCGTTCCCAGCAGCAGCTGGGCGATGATGTCGTGGGGATCCTCGTCACCCGGGTTGTCGGTGGTCAGCACCGCCAGGTCCGCACTTGCCAGGGCCCTTCCCAGGGCGGGGCGCTTGAGCCGGTCGCGGCCCCCTCTCGCCCCTCCCACCACCATCACCCTGCCCTCCTTGCCGAGCAAAGAGCGGACGGTGGAGATCAGGCTGGCTATGGCGTCCGGTGTGTGGGCGTAGTCGACCACGACCATGGAAGGTTGGCCGGCCTCCACCAGCTGAAAGCGTCCGGCCACTGAATCGCATGCGGCGATTCCCCGCCTGGCGGACTCGGGGTCCGCTCCAAGCTCGAGGGCGGCAACGTAGGCCGCAGCAGCATTAAGGGCGTTTGCCGGCCCTACGATGCGCGTCGACATGGGGATCGATTCGCCGCCATGGGCCAAAGTGAACCAGGTGCCGTCGTGGGTGACGCGCACGTTCTCGATGACGTAATCCGCGTCGGGGCTGGTGCCGTAGGTGACGTGCGCAACCGACATCTGGCTGGCCAGCCTGCGGCCCCATTCGTCGTCCACCGAAACGATGGCGAAATCGCATCGCGAGGAATCGAAGAGCTGCGCCTTGGCGTAGTAGTACTGCTCGATGGTGCCGTGATAGTCCAGGTGCTCGGCGCTCAAGTTGGTGAAGATGCCCACTCTGAAGTGGGCCGAGTCCACGCGGCGCTGGTCGAGGCCGTGCGAGGAGACCTCCATCGTCACCGTCTGGACTCCTGCGTCGGCCATCTCGGCCAGCATCGCCTGAAGATCGGGTGCCTCGGGAGTGGTGAATGTGGACGGGGCACGTTTGTTGGCGGAGCGGAACTCGATGGTTCCGATGATTCCGGTGCGTACGCCCACCTCGGTAAGCGCCGCATCAAGAAGGAAGGAGGTGGTGGTCTTCCCGTTGGTGCCGGTGATGCCCACCAGGTTCAGCCTCCGGGAGGGGTAGCCGAAGACCATGCTGGAAGCGAGTCCCAGCGACTGCCGTACCGAGGGTACGACCAGTCTGGGAACATGGCGGGGGATCAGGGGGCTGTCGGCGTACTTGGCCGCGATCATGACCGCGGATGCGCCACGGTCGACCGCAGCGACAGCGAACTGTATCCCGTTCTGCAGCGAGCCGCGCACGGCCGCGAACAGATAGTCGGGCTTGACCTGGCGCGAATCGTGCGTGATTCCGACGATCTCAGTGTCAGGGCCTATCAAGCGAGCGTCCGGTAGCCGTTCGGCGATTTCGGAGAGCTTCAATGGCACGCTGGGGCATCCTCGCGGTGTCGATCAGGTCAAAACTACACCCTAGAAGGCTGAAATGAGAATCGGAGAAGCCCCAGGTCTTCTCAGGATCCGCCCAGGTTTTGGCCGTGCCGGAGTGGTGAATCAGGCCTTGGAGGGGCCCGCTTCAGCCATGACGAAAGTGTGGCTCATCGAATGCCAGGCGCGCTCCAAGCGCCTTCCGTCCGGCGCCGTCTCCTGGGCGGGGTGCTCGGGGAAGTCGACCACCAGCGAGGGCCGGACCCCGAAGACGGCATCGGTTGCCAAATAGCGGTCGCCCGAGACGAAGAGGTGGGTGATCAGAGGGGAGTGCCCCTCCGCGGTGATAAGGAAGTGCAGGTGCGCGGGCCTCATTTCGCTGCGCCCGGCCGCCGCCAGCAGTCTGCCCACCGGTCCATCCGCGGGAATCGGATAGGCGGAGGGGAGGATGCCCCAGAAGCGCAGCCCTCCTTGGGAATCGGTGAAGAAGTGGGCGCGATTGGCCATCTCGTCCCCGCTGCGTTGCACGTCGTACAAGCCGTCATCGCCTGCACCCCAGACCTCCACCCGCGCCCCGGGTATTGGTTCACCGGATTCGGAGCGCACCTCGACCTCCACCCAGCAAGGGGAGCCAGGCGCCCCACGCGCGATGTCCTGGCCATCGAGGAGGAGGGGGGAGCCCTCGGCAAAGAAAGGACCCAAGACCGTGGACTCGGTGGCGACCGGATTGGCCGGGGCGTTCACGGTGACCGTCTGCATGGAGGCCCCAAGGACGTCGGAGAGGAGAATGAATTCCTGGCGCCGGCCGTCGGTGATCCTTCCCGCCTCGGTCAGGAAGTCGATGCCCGCGCTCCACTCCTCGGGGGTTAGGTGCACTTCGCGGATGAAGGCATGCAGATGGCGCACCAGCGAGGAGAGGATCTCCTCGAGGCGGGTGTCGGCCGCGGCGAAGCTGCGCACGACCTCGTTTGTGAGGGATTCCTCCCTGGCGTGGTTGGCTCGTTCTCCGCTCGTCATCCTCTGCTCGCCTCTGCTTTCTTGACGATCCGCCCCTCGAAGCCATGTTCGATGAGCTTCCGCATTCCCGGTGCGTCCAGGGGAACCGGGTTGTCGATGGGAAGCAGCGCAGCCGCTTCGCGGCAGGCCCGGTCCAGCTCCTCGGCGCGTAGGCCCGCCTCGGCAAGGCTCATCGGGGCGCCGAAGC
>JAKAEN010000105.1 GCA_021818355.1 Actinomycetes bacterium
CGTACTGGGCAGGCACCCTCAAGGCGGGCCTCTTCAGCATCTTTCGGACGCGGTGCTCGCCGCCGAAGAGGTGGAGAATCAGTCAGATGCCCTGATCGGGCACTTCGTAGACCAGGCGCGTGCCTCCGGGGCGTCCTGGAGCCAGATCGGGGCGGCGATGGGCGTCAGCAAGCAGGCGGCACAAAAGCGCTTCGTGTCCCGGGACGACGAGACGGCTTCCGGCGGACAGCTGTATTCGCACTTCACTCCGCGTGCCAAAGCGGCACTCGTGGCGGGGGAGGAGCTCGCCTCCGCCTCCGGCGCTGACGCGATCGCAGTGGAGCACCTGGTAGCGGGTGCGGTAGCCGATCCTCTCGGGCTGGGCGCAAGGATGTTGCGCCGCCTGAATGTTACGGATGCGGCCCTGCACGAGGCCCTCGGTGTCGGCCCCGCTCCAGAGGTCGGCGAAGAGCGTACCCACGAAATGCCCGACCTTCGGTTCACTCCCGAGGCCAGGTCCGTGTTGAAGGAGTCGCTGAAGGCGGCCCTTCACCTCGGCCACAACTACATAGGAACGGAACATCTGCTGATGGGCGCCGTCGCCGGCGGCGGCCCGGTAGGGGACAAGCTGGCAGCTCTCGGCCTGGAGCAAGCGAAGCTGGAAGGAGCGTTCGCGCTCGAATTCGCGGAACTCAAGCTAAAGATGCGCCAGCTCTGACCAGGCGGCCACACAGTTTGACGCAGCTACACCGGCCGAGCGGGGGCATGAGCGCGGTTGAGGCGCGGCTGGCGCGATCGGTTCCCGGCTGGATATCCTCGAAAAGACGCGGGATCAACGGGGACAACGTATTCGCCGCGCGATCAAACCGGAGGGAACCTTGAGACTCGCAACAATCAGGACAAGCGCGGGACTGCGCCTGCACGTGAAAGGCGTCCAGGGCTACGTCGACGTCGCCGAGGCGACGGGAGTGACCCAATACTCCTCCCTACAGGGGGTTCTCGAAGCGGGGGAGGCGGCGCTGGAAGCGATCCGGCCGCTCATCTCACGGACAGGTGCGGAGATAGCGGCCAATGAATTCGGGCCCGCAACTCCCGACGCGACCCGCATCCTTTGTCTAGGCGTCAACTACGCGGAGCACGCCCTGGAGGGCGGCCGTGACGTGCCCAGCTGGCCCGAGTGCTTCGTAAAGACCGCGGGTACGATCCTGGGTCCCAACGACGATCTCGTCGCCCCGGCTCTTTCGGGAACCCTCGACTATGAGGCCGAGCTGGGAGTGGTGATAGGGAAGGGCGGACGATATATCCGCGCCGAGGACGCGCAGGCGGCCATCGCCGGCTACGTGGCCCTGAACGATGTCTCAGCACGCGAATGGCAGCGTGCCATGACCCAGTGGACCCCGGGAAAGAACTTCGACGCCTCCATGCCTATCGGTCCGGAGATGGTGACCGCCGACGAGCTCGACATCAGCGACATCCGCGTGCAAAGCATCCTTAACGGCGAAGTGATGCAGTCGGCATCCACTGCCGACATGATCGTGAACGTCTACAAGGCGGTCGAGTACTTCTCGAGCTTCACGACACTTCGCCCCGGAGATGTGATCGCCACCGGGACTCCGGGAGGAGTGGGCTTCGGCCGCAAGCCTCCGGTATGGATGAAGCCGGGCGACGTCATCGAGGTGGCAATCGAAGGCATCGGCTCCATCCGTAACACGATCGTCGCCGAGGAGGGTGCGCCGGCGGACTGGCCATGGCATCCCAAGAATCCTTGGAGCGAATGGAAGATGTGACTTTGGCGGCTCCGGGCAGGCGCCGCACCGCAGAGGGGAAGGGCGGGCGTGGGCCCGCCTTTCCTTTGCGTTGTTTGCCACTTTACATAATATCGATTTTCGGCCTTTTGAAGGAAGCCCTGACCGCAGAGCGCCAAGCTGGAGATTGAGCGCTGCAACCCGCCGGAAACGCCGAATGGAACACCGCCCGTTTGGGCGCGCAAGGTGGGAAGACCCACGGGCCCGTCCGAACGCGCCTTATACGGCCTCTCAGCGGTCGCCTTGGTTCAGGAATCTCACGATCTCCGCGGCGAGCTCCCGATGCCGGGCCATCAGCATCGAAAAGTGACCGCCCGCAAGCTCGGTCGCCCTGGCTCCGGAAATCCCGAGCAGTTCGCCCGATAATCGCCTCGGTACGATGCGGTCGCGGGTCGCGCGGATCACCAGAGTCGGGGTCTCGATCGACCCAAGCAGCGGGCGGCCGTCGAAGGCCTTTGCCGCATTGCGCTGATTGGCGAATGCGTAGCCCGGCTGGGAGGCCGACGAGCGGCCCTTGGGCAGGTGCGCGCTCATCCCGATCAGGAGCCGGCGGAGGCCGAAAGGCCGGGAGGGCTCGTCCCTCGCCGATGTGGCCGCCAGCACCAGCCTGCCCACCTGGTCAGGGTGCCTGGCCGCCAGGCACAGCGCGATTCGTCCCCCCAGGGAGTAGCCGACCACGGACGCCGGTCCAAGGCCGAGTTCATGGATCAACCCGCTGACATCCTCGGCCATCTCCTCGATCGTGTACGCCTCCCTCGGCTTGGAGCTACGTCCGGCGCCACGAGGATCCAGCACGACCACCGCTCCGCCGGCGGACAATTCGGTGGCCAGAGGCATGAACACCTTGGAGTCGGCGCCGAGCCCAGGGATCAGTACGATCGGCTTTCCGGCGCCAAGGCGTTCGTAATAGAGTTCGATCCCGTTTACCTGCGCAACTGGCACACCAGGCTCCCTCTTCCCGCCAGGACGGGCAGCTGGCGACGACGCCAAGAATAACTACCGGTCCGGAGCGTGGACAAGGTCCGGCCGCGCTCCTGGGACTGAACGGGCGCTTACCACCTGGCGTGGTGGTCGCATATGCTTGGTGCCGCGGTCGGGCAGCTCCTCCAGGATTGCCCTCTAGTTAAATGTGGCGCACCTGCCAATCGGTACGCAGCGTAATTAAGGGATCATTTTGCAATGGGGCTCCTGACCAGGCATGTGCGCGGAACACTTGGCGATACCGCCAAGCGCTATGCCGCGGTCGTTTGCCTGGCCCTCGTCGGATCGGCGTGTGTCACCCAGCAGGCTGCCGACTCCCCTTCCACCTCCACATCGCTAACCACCTCGACCACGGCGGCGAACACCAATCTTCCGGCTGCGAGCGCGGTCTTCCCCGCCAATGTCTATCCCCTGCCCACCTCCACGGTTGGCAACGGGACCAACGCCGCGTGCCCTTCGATGGAGGGCGTCCAAGCCGGAGCGGCGCCAAGCCTTTCCGCGCTGGTCGACATCCTCAATCAGTTCAACTCGGCCAGCTCCGCCGAGCAGGCAAAACTGCTTGCCGACCGCGCGGCCTGGAGCTACATCGCGCCCTCCGCCTCCAGCCAGGGCAGCTACCCGTCGGTTGCACCGGACCAGACCTTCCTGGTATCGCCCGGGGCGGTGAGCTCGGCGCCTCAGCCGGTCACGGCCAGCTGCTCGCCGGCTGTCATGTCGGCCAGCTGGTTCCTCGAGATCTGCACCCAGGGCGGCCCCTTTGCGGCGTGCAACCAGGAGCACCCGGACCTGGTCGGCACGGCCGGCTTCGTCGAGCGAGACGGGCACTGGCTGATCTGGTACCTCAACTGACGCCCTTACTCCCGCGCTTTGTGCCCGCCGCCGGCGCCTGAGCTAAGTTGGAGAGCAAAGCGAAAGGGGTTTTCGATGCTCTCCGCCGAGGCGCAAGGGATGAAGGACCTGCTCTTCTCCTTCAAAGGTTCGGGTGCAGTGGCAACCGTAGAGGATCAGCGGATGGCGCTCGAGGCTCTCGCCGCACTGTCACCGATGCCCGCCGGCGTACACGCCGAGATGGTCACCATCGGAGGAATGCGGGCTGAACTCATCAGAGCCGAGGCCCCGAGATCCGAGCTGACGCTTCTGTACCTGCACGGCGGGGCGTACTCCGCCGGGTCGATAAACACCCACCGCTCGCTGGTCGGCCGCATCTCGCTCGCGGCCGGCATCCAGGCCTATCTGCCCGAGTACCGCCTGGCTCCCGAGCATCCCTTCCCGGCCGCGATCGACGACGCGGTGGCCGCCTATCGCGGGCTGCTTGCCCAAGGCGTCGACCCGGCAAGTCTGATCGTCGGAGGCGACTCGGCGGGCGGCGGCCTGACACTCGCGCTCATGCTGAAGCTCAAGGAGCTCGATCTCCCCCTGCCCCTGCGGATAGTCCTCCTGAGCCCATGGACCGACTTGACGGGCTCGGGCGGCTCCGTCGTGGATCGCGCCGAGGCGGATCCCTGGCTCGATGCCGAGTCGCTGCGGCCCGCGGCCCTGGTCTACCTTGGTGAAGCGGATCCCACGAACCCGCTCGCTTCGCCACTCTTCGGCGACCTTGTCAGCGTTCCCCCGTCGTTGATCGTGGTTGGCGGCGACGAGATTCTGCTCGATGACTCCGTTCGCCTGAACAGTGCGCTCACCGAAGTCGGCTCGCCGAGCAGGCTCCTGATTGCCGAGGGGATGTGGCACGTCTACCCCGCTTTTCCTGGCATGCCCGAAGCCGAGCGTGCCATAGAGGAGATCGCAAGATTCCTCGAAGAGGCCTCGGCCTCCTAGCGAGGGTCGCCTCTCCCCCACTCCCCTGCCATGCCTGGTTAGTTACCGGAGCCTGAGACCGTATTCACTTGTCCTGGGTCATTTGGTCCCTAACTGCTTGCATTAAGCAGCTAAATGCTTTGGCCGTGGCCCGGGGTCCAATCTTGGGTAGGGGCAATTCGCCAGCCGGGTCAACATTGACAAAGGCAGGTGCTGTTATGAGCAAGATCAGACTGGTTACCACCAGGACGATCCGTCCCTTTAGGTGGCTTTATCACAGTCAAGGCGCTGCCTGGCTGTGGCTGGTGGTCAGGCTGTGGCTTGGCTACAAGTGGATTGATGCCGGATGGCAGAAGATGTTCGGCGCCGAATACCAGTCATTCTGGAACGGCGGCTCGGGCATATCCGGCTACGTTGCCGGCGCCAAGGCGCACGCTGTGGGCGCGCACGCATCGGTGGTCTATGGATGGTGGCTTTCCTTCCTGACCAACTTCGTGGGCCCGAACCACTCGGCCTTGGCAAAGATCGTCGCACTCGGCGAGTTCGCGGTTGGCCTCGGCCTTATCCTCGGTCTCCTGACCGGCGCGGCGGCGTTCTTCGGCGTTGCCTTCAACTTCATGTACCTGTTCTCCGGGACGATCGGCGTGAACCCGATGTACGCGATCATCGGCTTCTTCCTGATCGTCGCCTGGCAGAACGCGGGCATGATCGGTCTCGACCGCTGGGTGCTCCCGTTCTTCATGGGAACCCGTGAGAAGGAGGAAGCCCCGACGGGCGCGGCGGTTCCCGACACGGTGGCGGAAATCGAGAAGCGCCACTTCCAGACCCACTGAACAGTTTTACCGACGAGCAATAGGAAGGGCGCTGCTGGAACCAATCGGACTAGTCAGCACCTGACCGTGGAGGGCCGGGAAATCCCCGGCCCTCCCTCGTATCTCGAGGAGATTCACGGCAGCGGTGAGCCTCGGCGGTGAGTGGGGTACGCGGCCGTATCGGAGGGCGGTCTGAGCCACGACTTTCGCCCGATGGCGGGCACTGTGGCGCCTGTAAGTATCTTCTTGGCCGGCCCGAGGCAGGCTGGCAGAGTTGGTATCGGCACTCCGTGGTGGTCGTGGCTCGTGAGGCGACCGCCGCCTCAACCGGGCGCTCTCCTCCATCGCTTTGACCCGGATGTCCCATGACCCTGAAACCAGGGCCTATGTGGAGCGCAGGAAGTCGGAGGGAAAGACCCCCAAGGAGATCAAGCGGCTGCTGAAGCGCTACATCGCCCGCCAGGTCTACCGGCGCTTGAGCAATCCGCCCGAGATCGCGCTCGCGACTTGACATGACATAGAAGCGTCCTACAAGAAGAAGCGTGCCAAGCGTCATGGAAATCCTTCGGGATGGCACAGGCCCCTTGACGCAGGCGTCACCTGGGTGGCTGACTTCCAGTTCGACCAGAGCGAAGGCAAGCGGGTGATCAAGCTCTTGAACATCGCGGACGAGTACGACCGGCGCTGGCTGGCATCACGAGCCGCCAGGTCCATCGACGCCTTGGGGGTGATCGCCACCCTGGATGGCCTGGTGGCCGAGAACGGGGCACCCGTCTACCTGCGCGTCGACCATGGACTGAGAATTCATCGCCGGCCTCCTGGCGGACTGGTGCGCCGAGGAGCTCAACGCTGCCCACCTCGCCAATCGGGAACTCCTGACCCGCGTCAACCTCCAACGGTCAACCGGCTGACCCCGGGCATACCCGCAACAGGTGTTGCACACGTCATCAGCCCATCCGCACACGGCCTGCCAGGAGAAACGTCACCATCCGTCTCTTCGCACAGGCGGCCACCCCAAGAGAATCGCCGCCACAACTCCCTTGGCTATCTGACCCCCACCGAGTTCAGGGAACTCGACACCATCGAGCAGAGGCAGGTACTTGCCGGCGCTGCCAAGTACAGGGGCTGGGGCGTCGCCCCAGCTGCGGGCCGCATAGCGGCTGGGGGACTTGTGGACGACGCTTCGCGTCGACCACAGGGTCCCCAGCCGATCAACTACTACCGGAAACGCGACAACGATGACCGCAACGAGAACGCAATTGCGGCCGACGCTGAGGCCATGGGCCAAACCTTGCCCAACGAACCCGAGGCTCCGGCTCACACTAGGACTGGACCGAAAACCGCGGACTCCTCACTTCTGCAATAGCGCCCCCGTCATGTAGTCGCGCCGTTGCCACTGGTTGGTCGCTGTCGATCGCCCAGTGGCAGGAGGCCACGGCCAAGGCCAGTCCGCTCCACGAACCCGCTCGGCCCACTATCACATCCGATAGGCTGCATTGCATGGCCTACACCCGTTACACACCCTCCGGCTACCTACTCCGCAAGGCACGCACTGAAGCGGGACTCTCCCAGGCGGACCTGGCCGAGGCGGCCGGCATCGCCCCCGGCAGGATCAGCGACTACGAACGCGGCAAGCTCGATCCCAGTTTCAACATGATCTTGCGGCTGCTGGCGGCCTGCGGAACGTCACTTGCGCTTGTCTCTCCAGAGCACTCCAGCTTCGCCAACCCGGAACTCAATGGGCGGATCCTCGGAGACGTGCTCAGCTTCGCCGACGCCATTGAGGGGGCGCGATGACGACCGAGTCCATGGCGGATCGGATCGTCGCGATCCACGAGAGCCTCGAGGCGGCACAGATCCCCCATGCCTTCGGAGGTGCAATAGCGCTCGCGTACCATACCCTCCACCCCAGGGCGACCAGCGACATCGACGTCAACGTCGCGCTCCCAGCCGTCGAGGCGGAGCGGGTCTTTCGCGCCATGCCCGCCCAGGTCAGATGGACGGGGCAGCTGGTTCGAGTGGCCCAGGCCCGCGACGAGGTGCGGCTGCGCTGGATGCGTAGCGGATCGGTCGATCTCTTTTTTGCCAAGGACGACTACTACCAGCTCGTCGAGGGCCGCAAGGAGCTGTACCGGTTCGCAGGAACGTCGATCCCCGTCATCTCAGCTACTGACCTGACCGTGTTCAAGACGCTCTTCAATCGCCCCCAAGACTGGGTCGACATAGCCGAGATGCTGAGGGCTGGTACCGTGGATGTCGCCGAGGCGCTGCGCTGTGTCGAGCACCTTGGAGGAAGTCGAGCCAGCGATCGCCTGCGCGGGAGCCTGGGTGTGGGGCCGCCGGGAGCCCAGGCCACTCCCCCACCACCAGAGGTGGACCCTTCGCTCGAAGGGGGAAGCGAAGTCTGAGCGCTTTGTCCTCCCTGACCAATCCTCCTGATCACCCCTGCACATGCGGGGAGTACCGGTCGAGTGCCGTTTGAGGTGGACCCCGGATCGAGGACAGCTACCCAGGCTTTGGGCAGCGAGGCGTAGAGGAGACGCCAGTGCCAGCCAGAAGGAACAAGTACAAGCCGGAGTTCAAAGCCAAGGTGGCGATCGACGCCCTGTAGCGTAGCGAGTCCACCGGCGAACTGGCCCAGATCTACGGCGTCCATCCAGCCAGATCTCCACTTGGAAGAAGCAGCTGGTAGAGAATGCCGAGACGGTCTTTCAAGCCAAGGGTGCCAAGTCTGACGAGGATTCCATCTACGTGGACGCCCTCTACAAAAGGATCCGCCGACTGGAGTGCGCATTCCGCTACGGATCCAACATCGCCCCGGATTATTGCGCGACGATCCAGCAGTCGGGCCTCGGGTCGAAACGACTGCTGCACTTGGCGACCAGAGGCCCCGGCTTCCCCGGCAGCTCCTCAAGCGCATTAGGGCCTTTCGGAGCCTCCTAGAGGCCAAAGTCGTCCCAAAATTGAGACGCCTATCACCAGGGCGTGGAGCTATCGGCCCTAATCAGTTGCTTGTAGCAGACAAATACTTTCTTCGTGGTTCGGAGCAAACGGAGCAGGGTCGGCAACCGGGCTCCTTCCGAACCAAGAAACAAGAAGGCAGGTGCTGTTATGAGCAAGATCAAGCTGGTATCGACCAGGACGATCCGTCCCTTCAGGTGGCTTTATCACAGTCAGGGCGCGGCGTGGCTTTGGCTGGTTGTCAGGCTTTGGCTCGGCTACAAGTGGCTGGATGCGGGATGGCAGAAGATGTTCGGCGCCGAATACCAGTCCTTCTGGAACGGCGGCTCGGGGCTGGCGGGATACGTGGCAGGCGCCAAGGCGCATTCCACCGGTGCTCACGCGTCCGTGGTCTACGGATGGTGGGTCACGTTCCTGAATGATTTCGTCGGACCCAACCACGCGGCGCTTGCCAAGGTTGTCGCGCTCGGCGAGTTCGCGATCGGCCTGGGCCTCATTCTCGGCCTGCTCACCGGTGCCGCGGCATTCTTCGGTGTCGGCCTGAACTTCATGTACATGTTCTCCGGGACGATCGGCGTGAACCCGATGTATGCGATAATCGGCTTCTTCCTGATCGTCGCCTGGCAGAACGCGGGCATGATCGGCCTTGACCGCTGGGTTCTCCCCCTCTTCATGGGAACCCATGAGAAGGAGCCGGCAACCGTCGGTGTGACCGTGCCGGACACGGTCGGTGAAATCGAGAAGCGCCACTTCCAGACTCACTGAGCGCGAGTCGTTGGCGAGCAAAGCCAGGGACTGAGGT
>JAKAEN010000001.1 GCA_021818355.1 Actinomycetes bacterium
CGACCTCCTGAAACCGCTCGCTCTGAAGCTCTTCTTGCTCACTGGTCTTGTTCACAACTTCATTTTAGCGCGCATCCTGTATTTCCACTATTCGGATAGGAGAAACCATGCGGATACGCCGGAGGCCGCGGGCCGGAGATGCGTTAGTGGCCGCCGCCGAAGCGCTCGATCGCCGCGGCAAGCTCGCCTTCGGCATTGGCCTTATCGGCAAAGCCCTCGACGTTGGCGAACTTCTTGGGCTCGAGGTCCTTGTAGTGAGCGAAGAAGTGCGAGATCTCGTCCTTCAAGGAGGCGTCGACATCTCCCACATCCTGGATGCCACCGAAACGCGGGTCACCGTCGATGACGCAAAGGAGCTTGACGTCACGGCCCTTCTCGTCGGACATGACGAAGGCTCCAACCGCCCGGGCCTTCACATGGCATCCCGGCACGAGCTCGTGCTCGAGGATCAGCAGAGCATCCAGTGGATCGCCGTCCTCACCAAGGGTGTCCTCGATGTAGCCATAGTTGAGCGGATAGGCCATGGGGGTGAAGAGCACCCGGTCGAGCCAAACGGCATTGGTCTCGTGGTCGATCTCGTACTTGATGCGCGAACCCTTGGGTATTTCTATTACGACTTCGAAGGCCACTTGTGACCATCCTCTCCTAGGGGTAAATCCGGCCAACAACAGAATACGGCCGCGAGCGGCGCATGTACCCCGGCAACTGCCGGTTTCGCCTGGTTTGTCCGCTCAGTGCTAGCCGTTGCCCGCGCGGGCGTGCCGGTGGCTGTCCGCCGGCGCTTTGATGAGACCGGCCTCCAGATCGCGGTCCCTTTGTGCAAGCCCCGCCAAGGTAGAACCCGATAGCCCCTTGCGGAAGCTGTGAAGCGCCGCGCGCCAGGATTCGTGGAGCGGGCAGACGTTCTCCCAATAACAGGGCCCCTCCCCCATCGCGCAAAGGTCCGAGTGGATTTCACCCTCGCCGGCCTCGATCACCTCGAGCACCGAAATGCTGGCGGGATCCCTCGCCAGCCAGTAGCCCCCGTTGCGCCCGGCGCGAGAAGTTGCCAGTCCGGAACGGACCAGGTCGGCCATGACCTGCGGAGCAAAGCTTGCGGGGATTGCGGCCTGGTCGGCGACCTCCCTGATCTTGCAGCCCTTTCCTTCCTGGAAGGCGCGGGAAAGGCATATAGCCGCTCGCAGCACGTAGTCGCCGCGGCGGGAAAGCGTAACGTTCATCCACCCTCCTGAAAAAATCGGGCGTGCCGAATTGACACCCCCAACTTAGAGTGCTTCAATGAACGTTTAGTACGTCAGTGAACGTTCTAACTAAAAACAGGGGGTGCAGGACCATGACCTTCGTCACGGATCCCAAACAAAAGGCAAAGGCGCCCGATCCCATTGCGGTCGCCGTGCATCTGCGGACCAAGGCGCCGACCAACACGGTTGGCCACTTCGAGAAGACCGACCCCAAGCTCGATCTCACCCGGATCCCGCTCGTCGGCAAGCTTCTCAAGAAGCGCTGGCTGCAGTTCGTACTGATCGTTCCCAACCAGATCGTCTTCTGGCTGGTCATCTTCACCGGCCTGCTGGGCACAGTGACTCCGGGCCTCAACTTCGCGACCGCGATCACCTGGTACATCTGGTTCTGCGTGGTCTTCGTCCTCATGGTGGTCGTCGGACGCGCCTGGTGCTCGATGTGCCCCTTCGGAGGCTTCGCGGAGTGGATCCAGCGCAAGACCTTCTTCAAGAGGACCCAGAAGGCCCTCGGCCTCGGATTGAAGTACCCGGACCGCCTGGCGCGCCTCGGGCTCATCTCCTCGGTCGGGACCTTCGTCCTCCTCACCTACATCGAGGAGTTCTTCAACATCGCGGGTCCGGGCACTCCGCATGACACCTCTTTCATGGTCATCGGAATCGTGCTCTCGGCAACGATCGTCTTTCTCCTCTTCGAGCGGCGCACCTTCTGCCGCTACCTCTGCCCGCTGAGCTCGCTGATCGGCACCGTAGGTGCGGTGGGAACCTTCGCCGGCTTCCGCACCAAGGACCGCGACGCCTGCCAGGCTTGCGAGACCAAGTCCTGCATGCGCGGTGGCGAGGAAGGCTTCGGCTGCCCCTGGTACACCTGGCCCGGCAGCGCGGACTCCAACCTCTACTGCGGCCTTTGCACCGAGTGCTACAAGGCCTGCCCCACCAACAACGTCGGTCTCTTCGTGCAGAAGCCCCTTACCTCGGTGGTCGCCCCCAGCCGCAAGCGCATGGATGTCGCGGTAGTCGCCGCCATCCTGCTCGGCCTGGTGGCCTTCCAGCAGGTGAACGCCCTCAGCTTCTACGGGACGCTCGACAATTGGCTGAACGCCCACACCGGCTGGCCCCAGTACCCGAACCCCATCGACTACTTCGGCTTCATCGCGCTCTTCGCCTTCGTCCCCGCCCTTGTCTTCAAGGTCGGTGGGAAGCTCTTCTCGCGAGGCACCATAACCAAGACCGCCGGAACCTTCATGACCAGGCGCAGCGAGTTCCGCAACTGGTTTGTCGCCGGAATGTACGCCATGGTCCCGATCATCGGTGCGGACTACTTCGCCCGCCAGCTTCCGAAGTTCTTCAAGCACGCCACCAGGATCGTCCCGGCGGTTGCCCATCCCTTCGGAGTCTCGGTTACCTCCCTCTACAACTTCCGGATCCTGACCGACCCCCGCATCATCGCGGTCCAGGTTGGCGTGATGCTGCTCGGAGTCGTGGGCTCGATCTACGCCTCGATAAAGATCTCCAGGACGGACCTGGTGCTGGCCAAGCCACGCTCGGTCTCCCCGCGGCTCTACTTCGTGGCCACCATCGTGGTGATGGGCATAGCCCTCGCCCTTCTCTACATCCCCATGGCAGCGGCTAACTAGGAGGCACAGGAAAGATGACTCTCACACAGCAATCTTCGCGCCTCTCCGAAGCAGGCGCCCTTCCCCAGCACAGCGTCGAGGTTCTCACCGACCGCTGCGCCGGATGCCAGGAATGCTACGTGCGCTGCCCAACCGCAGCCATCGGCTTCGACGAAATCAACTGGATCGTCACCGTGGACGACGCTCTCTGCGTGGCCTGCGGCCAATGCGAGCGCACTTGCCCCTTCAGCGCCATAAAGGTGCACGGCGACCCGGAGGTCGAGGCAAGCCATCGCCACGACATCCCTCATCTGTCCATACCGGCCCTGCAGCCGTGGGAGGAGACGAGGCGAGGCTTCGAGACCCTCGAAGAGGCCATGGCCGAGGCAGCGCGCTGCCTGCAGTGCCCCGATCCGACCTGCGTCCGCGGGTGCCCCGCCCACAACGACATCCCCTCGATGATGCGTTCCGTGGTCGCCGGCGACCTCGACGCCGCGCGGACGGCCTTCGAGCGCACCAGCCATATCGGTTCAATCTGCTCCAGGGTCTGCAATCAGTCGGCCCAGTGCGAGGGCGCATGCTCGTGGAACCTGGCCGGCACCGAGCCTCTCGCCATCGGCCTGGTGGAGCGTTACGTCTTCGATCATTCCAAGCCGCACCTCCCTGCTGCCGCGCCGAGCGGATCGAGCGTCGCCATCGTCGGCTCCGGTCCCGCCGCCTTGGGCGCGAGCTGGGAGCTTGCCGCCGCGGGCGTCAACGTGACGGTCTACGAGGCCGCGGAGACCCCGGGCGGGCTCCTCAACCACGGCATACCCGAGTTCACTCTTCCGATCGCCAAGGTCACCGAGCAGTGGGAAACCCTGCAAAGCCTGGGCGTCAAGCTGGTGACCTCGCATCGCGTGGATGAGGCTGAGCTCCAGCAGCTGGGGATCGCGAACAGCGCGGTCATCCTTGCCCATGGGGCCGGCTCCCCAATTCGCCCACCCGTCAAGGGCATAGACAGCCCCATCGTCAGTGACGCGATGGAGTTCCTCTCCAAGACCGGAGAGGCGCTCAACGAGATGCGCGATCTTCCCGAGCTCGAGGGCAAGTCGATCCTGGTCATCGGAGCCGGCAACACCGCCATGGACGTCGGGCGCATGGCCATTCGCTTCGGAGCCAAGCCGCTCTGCGTGGAGTGGGTGGACGAGCGCTTCGGCAAGGTCCGTCGTGACGAGCTGGCCGAGGCGCGGGAAGAGGGCGTGCAGGTGAGGTTCCTCACCACCGCCACCACGCTCGAGGGCAACACGGTCACCTTGGTGCGCACCAAGCACGAGGATCCGGCCAAGCTGCCAGAGGTCATCTCCGGGACCGAAGAGGTCGTCTACGCGGACATGGTCATCCTGGCCCTCGGCTATCGGCTGACCGGCGAGTTTCCCGCCGAGGCTCCAAAGGCTCCGGTCCGCTACACTCCTCCGACCCTGATCGACCGGGTCTGGGTGGCCTCGGGAATCTTCAACGGTGTGGACGAAGGTGCCATCGGCAACCTCTCTATCGCCCGCGACGACCTGACCCACAAGGCGGCCGAGCCCACCTACTCCAACTTCTACACCGTGGGCGATGCCTTGATCGGCCCGTCCACCGTCGTGGAGGCGATGGCCCATGGCCGCGAAGCGGCGCGAGCGATCGTCACCACACTGATAAAGAACACGGCGCCGATGCAGTAGCACCGACGCCGCCAAGCTTCCTTGGATAACTACCGGGAAGACTCTCCCTTCGAGCCGATTTGGACCTGCACCCCCCCACATTTGGCTCGAAGGGAGATTCCTTTTAATAGGATCCCACTACTCGCCGACAAAGTGGGGCGCGCGCTTCTCCAAGAATGCGCTGATCGCCTCCCTGGCGTCGGCGGACTTGCCGTTTATCGTCTGGCTCAACGCCTCGGCCTCCAGCGCCTCCTCCATAGAGCGTTCCAATGACGCGTTGAGCAGCGCCTTGGTGAGGCCCATTGCAATCGGGGGACCTTCCGCAAGGCGTACCGCCATTTCGGCGACGGCCGCGTCGAGATCCCCGTCCTCCACCACCCGATTTACCAGACCCATCTCCTTGGCTGCGGCCGCGTCGATGATATCGCCGGTGAGGGCAAGCTCCTTGGCCTTGTGCATTCCGATCAGCCTCGGCAAGAGGAAGCTCCCGCCGAAGTCGACGGACAGTCCGCGCCTTACGAAAATCTCCGAGAACCGCGCGGAGGTGCCGGCGATGATGATGTCGCAGCCGAGAGCCATGTTGCACCCCGCGCCGGCCGCGATTCCTGAGACCTTGGCGATGGTCGGCTTGGCGAGGCGGTGAAGGAGCAGGGCAACTTCGTTGATGCGGCGCATCCGGGAGAGGGTGTCTCCACCGGACAGGTTGGTGCCAGACAGGTCGGCACCAGAGCAGAAGGCTCCCCCGGCACCTCCCAGCACCATTACCCGCACCGAGCGATCTTCGGCTGCGTGGCGCAAAACCTCGGTCAGCTCGGTCCACATCTCCGCATTGATCGCGTTCTTCTTGGCGGGTCGATTGAGCGTCACCTCCAGCACGGCGTCGTGCGGGCGGGTTACAAGTAGGGTTTCCATGGCAAACACGCTAGCCTACGAGCCTGCGGTCGGCGGGTTCGTCCAAAGATGGATCACCTGGTCACGGAAAGGGGAAGGTCTTGGTGGAGGAGCATCCTCCCAGGCGGCACCTCGGCCCGCTACCCGGGGAGGGCGAGATCGTCGACCCTTCCACCAACCAGGCGGCACTTTGCCGCAAGGTGCACCCCTTCCAGGCCTCCAAGAGCTACCTTTGCCCGGGATGCGGGCAGGACATCCCTTTGGGGATGGGCCACTACGTGGTGGTCCCCCACTTCGACGCGGGCTCGCGCCGCCACTGGCACGAGACCTGCCTGCGCAGAGCCTTCGAGCGCGGCGCCAAAGCATCCAACCACTCCAAGGGGAGGCGCAAGCGGGCGTCGGCTAAGAAGCGCGGTACGCAGACTCCAGAGCAGACCTGAAGTCCTCGTCCAGGTCCGCGATCGCCTCGATACCTACGCTTATGCGCACCAGGCCCGGGTCGATGATCTCCCTTGGATGCTTGGCTCTTCGCTCAACCTGCGTCTCCACGCCTCCCAGCGAGGTGGAGTTGACCGCGATGCGCAGGGAGTCGCAGAAGCGCTCCACCAGATAGGGCGCTCCGGGCAGCACCATCGAGAGCATGGCTCCGGCCTGGCGCATCTGACGCTCGGCCAGCGCCCGGTAGGGGCTCTTTTCGAGGCCGGGATAGTAGACCTCGCGCACTGCGGGGTGCTCCTCGAGCATGGCCGCCAGTGCCGCCGCGTTGGCCGAAGCGCGCTCGACCCGCAATGCAAGGGTCCTAAGCCCTCTGAGGGCAAGGAAGGCCTCCATGGGCCCCAGAACGGCACCGTAGCGGGTGCGGTGATCGTGGAGGAGATCGCCAAGGGCCGAATCCAGGGTGACGGCGACGCCGGCAAGCAGATCGGAGTGGCCGCCGAGGTATTTGGAGGCCGAGTGGACGACGATGTCCGCTCCGAGGGCCAACGGGTTCTGCAGGATGGGTGTCGCGAAGGTGGAGTCGACACAGAGGCGCGTACGGCTCCGGCGGCAGGCATCGGCCAGCTCGGCGATGTCGTACAGCCTCAGCAGTGGATTGGAAGGGGTCTCCACCCAGACCAGGTCGGCTTCGGCCACATGGGCAAGGAAGTCTCCCGTCTCGAGTGCGTCGACCTCCGCCAGCAGCAGGTGCCCGGCAGCCTCCTCGTTGCGCAGGAGCGCAAGGGTGCCGGTGTACATGCCGCTCTGGGCAACAACTCGCAGGGGGCGCCTCAAGCCGTGGGCGGCGACCGCCAGAACTGCCGCCGCAGCGGCGACACCGGAGGAGAAGGCGATCGCGCGTCCACCCTCCAGGGCACCCACAGCCTGCTCGAATGCGATCGACGCGGCCTCCTCCTGGCGCGAGTAGATGCGGGAGGTCCCGGCCACATAGGTGGAGGACATGGTCGGAGGGACACTGAGGGGAGCCCCGGGATAGCGGTCCGGGCGGCCGCTGTGCACCGCGAGCGTGGAAGGATCAAGGTGCATCGTCGCCCCCGTCAGCTAACGAAGCCCGACGCGCCGGAGACGATCAGATCGGCTCCTTGCGCGGGAGCTCCTCTATGTTCACGTCCTTGAAGGTAATGACCGTCACCCTCTCGACGAAGCGCACCGGGCGGTACATGTCCCATGCCCAGGCATCCGAGAGGGTGAGCTTCAAATAGGTGCGGGAGCCCTCGTTCAGGGTCTCCACGTTGACTTCATTGGCCAGATAGAAGCGGCGATCCGTCTCGACCCAGTACTTGAACATCGCCAGAACGGCGCGGTACTCCTGGTACAGCGCCAGCTCCACATCGGCTTCGAATTTTTCCAGATCCTCGGCGCTCAACTCGATCCTTTCCGCCCCAAGGGCCAGGAAGCGGGCCTACGGCTGCCGCCGCCGGCCCCAGCGTGCTCCGTCGCGGATGCGCCCGGAGCTGCGCTCGAGCTAGCGCTTCTCCTTGATCTTGGCGGCCTTGCCGATCCGGTCACGCAGGTAGAAGAGCTTGGCGCGACGAACGTCACCGCGCGTCACGACCTCGATCTTGGCGATGATCGGAGAGTGGACCGGGAAGGTGCGCTCGACCCCGACGCCGAAGCTGACCTTGCGGACCGTGAAGGTCTCGTGGACGCCGCCCCCCTTGCGGGCGATTACCGCGCCCTGGAAGACCTGCACACGCTCGCGGTTGCCTTCGACGACTCGCACATGGACCTTGACCGTGTCGCCTTGGGCGAAGACGGGGATGTCGTCACGCAGGCTTTCTGCATCGATCAAATCGGTGGGCTTCACAACAACTCCTGACTGAAATGGCGACATACAAGCATAACCGGCATGGATGGGCGCCTCCGCCCCGAAAAGCCCTAGTCGGCGCCGAGGTCCGGGCGATGGGCTTCGGTGCGACGAGCGGCCATCGCCGCGCGCCACCTGGCGATCTCGGCGTGATTGCCACCTAGGAGCACTTCGGGAACCTCCATTCCCCTGAACACCGCCGGACGGGTGTACTGGGGATACTCGAGCTCACCCCCGGCGAAGCTCTCCTCCTCCAGGGAGGCCGGGTTGCCGAGCACCGATGGGAGCAGGCGGACGGTGGCCTCGATCACCGCCATCGCCGCGATCTCCCCGCCGGCGAGAACAAAGTCCCCGAGGGATATGGCCCCGTCGACCAGGTGGTCCTCCACGCGCGCGTCCACGCCCTCGTATCGCCCGCAGAGCAATGAGAATCCCTCCAGACCGGAGAGTTCGTGGGCGAGTCCCTGATCCAGGGGTCTGCCCCAGGGCGCGAGGAGAAAGAGTGGCCGAGGCGGGTTGGAGGCCTCCACGGCGGCGAAGATGGGTTCGGGCTTCATCACCATCCCCGCGCCCCCGCCGTAGGGGACGTCGTCGACGCTGCGATGGCGATCGGTGGCGAAGTCGCGGATGTCCACGCAGGAGAGCTCCAGCTGGCCACCGCTTCGGGCCCTGCCCACCAACGAGATCGAACAGTAGGCGTCGACGATCTCGGGAAAGATCGAGAAGACGGTGATTCTCATGCCTGCTCTTCGAAGAGCCCTTCGGGAACCTCCACGCGAACCAGGTGCGCCGATGCGTCGACGCCGGTCACGAAGGCCAGTGGGACGAGCGCCCCGCCCTCGAGCACCATGAGGTCGCTGGCGGGGTTCTCGAGGACCTCGGTGACGAGGCCGTGCTCGGCGCCGGTCTGGTCGATGACGACGCAACCGATCAGTTCGTCCACCCAGAGGGCCTCGGGGTCCTCGATGCCGGTGGCAAAGACCATCTGCCCGCCGAGACGCTCGGCGCCGGTGCGGTCGGTGACTCCCTCCAGCTGGAGCAGGATCTTGCCTTGATGAGGACGGGAGGCGGAGACGGTCCACCACTCCCCCGCGATCACCAGCCGCGCGCCAGTGGCCCAGCGCTCGGGGCGGTTGGTGGTGAAGTTGACGACGAGTTCGCCGCGTATGCCGTGAGCCCGCTGGACCCGCCCCACCTCAAGCACCTCTTCGGTCCGCTCAGTCACGGCAACCTCCCGGGAGAGCCGGCCTCCACGGGCACCGGAGGCGGCCAAAACTCGCTAGTCGCGCTCCTGGATCTCAACCGAGGCGTCGATCCCGTCCTTGGCGCCTGCGGCGCGCACGACGGCGCGGATGGCGCCGGCGATCTTGCCCTGGCGGCCGATCACGCGGCCCATGTCCGCCTTGTCGACCAGGAGGGTCAGCTTGATGCGCTTGTCACCTTCGGCGACTTCCTGCACGACCACGCGGTCCGGATGCTGGGTCAGCTCGACGCCCAGGTAGCGCAGCACCGCGGAGGCGGTACGCGCCGCGGTCTCGGACTGGTTGCCTTGCTCTTCGGAACCGGTGTACTCGCCGGACTCGGTCGAGGTCACTTGCTCTCGCCCTTGAACTCGTTCCAGGTGCCGGTGACCTCGAGGAGCTTGCGCACGCGGTCGGTCGGCTGGGCGCCCTGGCGTAGCCACTTGAGCGCCTTCTCGGAGTCGATCTCGATCGTCGCCGGCTCGTTGCGGGGCTGATAGCTCCCCAGGATCTCGATGAAACGGCCGTCGCGGGGCGAACGCGCGTCAGCAGCGATAACCCTGTAGGTCGGCTGCTTCTTCTTGCCCATGCGGACCAGTCTCAGCTTTACAGACACCAAAACTCCTAAGATTCACTCGCGGCGGCCCGGGCTTACGGGCCTCTCCGCTCGGCAATTCCCTGCCCTCAAATGACAGCCCCTAGATTCTAGAGCCGTCGGCAGCGGATCTGTGCAGGTTAGCGCCGCTTGCCCTTCTTCTTTGCCGCCCGGGACGATGCCGGGCGCTTGGTGGCCGAGGCCGGCCCCACTCCCATCTGGCGCATCATCTTCTGCATCTCCTTGAACTGCTTGAGCAGATTGGAGACCGCCATGGAGGTCGAGCCGGAGCCGGCGGCTATGCGTTGGCGGCGGCTGGCGTCGATAATGGCGGGATTGCGGCGCTCCTCGCGGGTCATGGAGGAGATGATGGCCTCGGTGCGGGCCACCTCGCGCTCGTCGATGTCGACGTCCCGCAGCTCCCGCGGAACCCCGGGCAGCATGGACATTATGCCCTTCAGGGGCCCCATCCTCTTCACCTGCTGCATCTGCTCCAGGAAGTCCTCGAGGTCGAACTTGCCCTGGGCAAGCTTCTGGGCGCCCTTCTCGGCGACCTGCTTGTCCATCTGGCGCTCGGCCTTCTCGATGAGCGAGAGAACGTCGCCCATGCCAAGGATCCGGTTGGCCATGCGATCGGGATGGAAGGTGTCGAAGTCCTCGAGCTTCTCGCCGATGGAGGAAAAGGCGATCTTCTTGCCCGTGACCGCGACCACCGAGAGGGCGGCACCGCCGCGCGCGTCGCCATCGAGCTTGGTGAGGATGGTGCCGGAAAGGCCCACCGCCTCCGAGAAGGCTCCGGCGGTGGCGAGGGCGTCCTGGCCAATCATCGCGTCGATCACCAGGAAGGTGTAGTTGGGCTTTGCGACGCCCTCGATGCGGCGCATCTCGTCCATCAGCTCCGCGTCGACGGCCAGTCGGCCGGCGGTGTCGATGATCACCACGTCGCGGCCGAGTGAGCGAGCGCGGGCGATTCCCTCACGGGCGACGGAGACGGGGTCGGTGGCCTCTGAGAAGAAGTCCACCTGGGCGGTCTCCGCCAGGATGCGCAGCTGCTCGACTGCCGCCGGGCGCGCCAGGTCGGCACCGACCAGCATCGGGTGACGTCCCTGCCTGCGCAACCAGAGCGCCAGCTTTCCGGCGGCGGTGGTCTTTCCCGAACCTTGCAGACCGACCAGCATGATCACCGTCGGGGGCGTGGAGGCGAAGGTCAGCCGGAAGCTGTCGCCTCCCAAGGTGGAGCGCAGCTCCTCGTCGACCAGCTTGATGATCTGCTGGGCGGGGGTGAGGGCGCGGGAGACGGTGGCTCCGATGGCGGCTTCGCGGATGTTGTCGGTGAACTGGCGGACCACCGTCAGGTTGACGTCCGCCTCAAGCAGGGCGGCGCGGATCTCGCGCAAAGCCGCCTCGATATCGGCGGCGGAGAGCCGGCCCTTGCGCTTCAGCTTGGTGACCACGCCCTCGAGGCGGGCCGAGAGGTTGTCGAACAAATCAGGCTTCCTTCACTTCGCCCTGGCCATCAGGGCGGGGACGTAAGAATTCTAGGGTCCCGGCGGTGCCGGGCAGGGACCGCTCAGTCCAGGGCGGTCAGGGACTCCACGTAGGCCTTGGGGTCGAACGGGATGAGGTCCCCGATCCGCTCCCCGACTCCCACCAGCTTGACCGGGATCTTGAAGGTCTCCTCGATGGCGAAGGCGATGCCGCCCTTGGCGGAGCCATCCAGCTTGGTCAGGACCACGCCCGTAACCCCCACGGCCTCCGAAAAGACCTTGGCCTGGGCCAACCCGTTCTGCCCGACGGTGGCATCGAGCACCAGCAGCACCTCACCCAAGGTGCCTTGGGCCTTCTCCACCGTCCGGTAGATCTTCTTGAGCTCCTCGATCAGGTTGGTCTTGTTCTGCAGGCGGCCCGCCGTGTCACCGAGGACGACGTCGGTGCCTTTGGCCCTGGCCGAGGAGATCGCGTCGAAGAGCACGGCCGCCGGGTCTCCGCCCGGCGCCCCCCGAACGACGTCGGCACCCGCCCGCTCGGCCCAGAGTCCGAGCTGGTCGGCCGCCGCGGCACGGAAGGTGTCCGCGGCGGCGAGCATCACGCTCCTGCCCTCCTCGCTCATCTGGTGGGCGACCTTTCCGATGGTGGTGGTCTTGCCCACGCCGTTCACGCCTACGAAGAGCCACACCACCGGGCGCTCACCCTCCAGGGAGAGGGAGCGGTCGGCGAGGGAGAGAGCCTCCAGCATGGCGGCGCGGATGGCCCCCAGAGCCGCCGCGGGATCGGTGATGCGCTCCCGGCGCACGCGCTCCTTGGCCGCCTCCACGATCCGGGTGGCCTGGTCCAGGCCGACATCGGAGAGTATCAGGGAGTCCTCGACCTCGCCCCAGAAGCTCTCCTCGACGGTGTTGCGCTTGAAGAGCCCTTGCAGAGCCGCGGCGAAAGGCCGCCGAGATTGCCTCAGCCCTTCCTGTATCGTTGCCGGGGCCTCCGGGGCCAGCTTCTCCTCGGCATGGAGGTCCAGCTCCTCCGGCGCGGGCTCCGGTCCGCTGATCAGGCCGCCCTGGGTCGGCCGCGCGGTCACCTTCTCCGCCGGTTGAGCGGGCGGTGCGGAAGTCCGCGGGCTCGAGAGAGGGGCCGGCGGCTCGGGACGTGCGCCCCGCCTGCGGGAGCGGGCGCCGACAAAGGCGACACCCCCGACCACCAGGACCACGACGACTAGGAGAAGGATGATCTGTGCACTGTGCATGGTGCAAAACAGTGTAGGAGCTGCGCGCCTCGCCTATGAAGTGCCGTATATGCGCAGCTGCCGGTCGGCCAGGCGGTCCACCACCACCCGAGTGGCTCCGTCGCCGTTCATGGAGACGCCGAAGAGGTTGTGGGCGATCTCCATGGTTCGCTTCTGGTGGGAGATGATGAAGAGCTGCGCGTGGGCGCCGAAGGCCTCCAGCAGAGCAAGCAGGCGCGACAGCGACAGGTCGTCGAGTGCCGCCTCGACCTCGTCGAGGATGTAGAAAGGCGACGGCCGGGAGGAGAAGACCGCGATCAGGAAGCCCAGCGCAACCAGCGAGCGCTCACCTCCGGAGAGCAGGTTGATGCTGCGCACCGACTTGCCGGGGATGGTAAGGGTGAAGTCCAGGCCCGAGGCGAGCGGGTCCGAGGGATCCATGAGCTCGAGTTGCCCACGACCGCCCGGAAAGAGCAGCCCGAAGGTCTCGGCGAAGTGCGCCGAGACATCCTCCAGGGCGGAGAGAAAGACGCTGCGCATCTCCCGGGTGATCTCGCGATCGAGCGAGCGCAGCTCGTTCCGGGAGGCGGCCACGTCCTCCAGCTGGGAATCGAGAAAACGCTGCTGCTCGCCCAGCTCGGCCAGCTCGACTTGGGCGAGCTGGTTGATTGGCCCCATCTTGGCCAGCTCATCCTCGAGCCGGCGGAGATGATCCGGCGCCGCCGAAGGCTCGACGCCCGGCAGGATCGGGATCTGGCGAGCCACCTCCGGGTCGATCTCCAGCTCGCGCCAGATGCGCTCCTGCATCACCTGGCTGCGCACCTCGCTCTCGCGAAGGCGAAGCTGCGCCGAGGCGGAATCCTGCTCCAGCAGGTGCCTCTGATAGGAGAGCCGGTCGATCTCGCCCGCCAGCCGAGCCGACTCCTCCTTCAGGGCGCTGCGCCTGCGCTGGCGCTCCTCGATGGAGGCGCGGAGCGCGGCCTCGAGCCCAAGCAGCTCCGTCTCACCGTTCCCGCAGCGCTTCGCCAGCTCGAGATGGCGCGCGAGACGCACGCGCACGACCTCGGCCTCGGCCAGGCTCTTTTCGCGGCGCTCCAACTCGGCGGAGAGTTCGGACTCGACCGTGGCGATCTGGGTATCCACCTGCTTGAGGCGCTCCCAGAGGCGGGCTGCGCGAACCTCGATTGCCGACCGCCTTGCCTTGGCTGCCGCCATGGCCTCGGAGATGCGGGCGGCCTCGCGGCGCATTCCGTCCAACTCTTGACGGACCTCCCGCAACTCCGCCTCAAGTCCGGCGAGCTCCTTTTCGGTGGGCTCCAGGCGCTCGGCGGCCTCGGCTTCCTCGGCTCTCAGCCGCACCAGACCCTCGTTGGCCTCCTCGAGTTGAGCGGCCAGGCCCTCCACGGAGGCACTTTGACGTTCGAGAGCGGCCAGCGCGGTTGCCGCCTCCCGGCGCGCGCGCTCCGCTCTTGCCTCGTGCTCCCTGACGGAGCGTTCCAGGGCACCACGCGCAGTACGCGCCGCTGCGTGCTCGGAGGATACGGAGGCAAGGGCGTCCTGCGCGGTGGCCGCCCGTTCGGCGGCCTCGGTCTGAGTGCGCCTGGTCACGACCTCGGTTTCGGAGACGGCCTCGTACCCCAGCCGGCTAGCGCGTTCGCCCGATGTGGTGACCAGGCGGATTCCCGGCTCGAGCCTGGCGGGCGGAGCCTCTCCATCCTCGGGTGCCAGATAAGCCCCACGCAGAAGCCAGCCGACCAGCTCGGCCACCGCAGGATGGGCGGACTTGACCAGCTCAGCCACGGGCTTGGCATCGGCGGGCGCCGGCGGCGTCTCCCAAGAGGAGGTGAACCCCGTCGAAGCCCCGACCACCAGGGCCCGGGCGGATGTAGCTCGAATCGCCTTGAAGCTGGCACGGGCGGCCTCCATGTCCCCCTGGACCACGGCCCTGCCCCACGGAGCCAGCGCCGCCTCCACCGCCTTTTCGAAGCCGGGCTCGATGTCGAGCAATTCGATCAGCACACCCAGGGGCTCGGCGACCTGCCTGGCCAGCTCCAGGTGGGAGCCGGCGCGCATGGAGGCTGCAGCGCGCTCCAGGGCCTGAAGCACCGCGGTGGCCGCCGCGTGCTCCGCCTGCGCGGCCGCCAGGCGCGCGGCGGCATCGGCCTCGGCGGCGACGGCCGCGCCAAGCGATTCGCGCTCATCCTCCAGTCCCGACCCGGCACCCTCCAGCTCCCCGCCCAGCTCCTCGTAGCGCCTACGAAGCTGTTCGAGGGAGCCGCGACCCTGTGCCAACTGTTCGGCGAGCCGGGAGATCCGCGCCTCGGCGTTCCGCGCGGCCCTCGAGGCCGATTCGGAGTCCCCCACCGCGCGAGCCCGCGCATTGGAGGCCCGGCGGGCCGCCTCGGCCAGCGTCCGCTCCTTGCCTTCGATCTCGCGGACCAACTCCGCCGAAGCCTGGAGCCCGGAGGCGTCCAGGAGCCGCTCCTCCTCTTCGAGCTGCTCGAGCGCCGGTCCGATCCCGAGCACTTCGGCCTCCAAGCGGCCCTTCTCCGCCCTTAACAGCCCCAGCTGCTCCGAGAGCGCGCGCCGGCGGGCGTCGTCACCCAGCTCGGCCAGGCGCTCGTCCAGCCTGCGGGCACGCTCACCGGCCAGGAGGGCCACTCTCGAGAATCTTCCGCGAAGCTCGCCGGCCCTCCGCAGCCGTTCGGCCTCGGCGATGCCCTCCTCCTCGCCTCCGGCATCCCCGAGCTCGTCGCGCCGGGCGCGCATCGATCCCAGCAGCGGCTCGATCTCGGCCAGCTGGCTCGCCAGCGCGTCGACCTTCTCCTGCTCCGCGCGGCTCTCCTCCAGGTGGCGGCGATACTCTTCACCAAGCAGGTATCCCTTGAGCTGGGAGATCTCATCCTTCAGGTCGAGATGCCGCTTGGCCGCGTCGGCCTGCCGCTCGAGGGGGCGTATGCGCTTCTTCAGCTCACGGGAGGCCTCGCTGGCCCTCTCGAACTCCGCGTCGACCACTTCCATGCGCCGGCGGGTGCGCTCCTGGCGCCGGCGGTACTTGGCGATTCCCGCGGCCTCCTCGATGACCAGGCGCCGCTCCTCCGGTTTTGCGTCCAGCACGCTCTCCAGGCTCCCCTGAGAGACGATGGTGTGCTGACCACGGCCGATCCCGGCATCCGCAAGCAACTCCTGCACGTCGATGAGCCGGCATTCGCGCCCGTTGATCTCGTAGCGGGACTGCCCGTCGCGGGTGAGCTCGCGGGCGATGCTCACCTGGGCACCTCCCGCCCCCAGGCGCCCGGAGGCGTTGTCGAGGATTATCTCCACCGTCGCAGAGCGCGATGCCGCTCGGCCCTGGTTGCCCGCGAAGATGACCTCCTCCATCTTGGATGAGCGAAGTGACTTGGGGGCCTGGGCGCCGAGCACCCAGGAGATGGCGTCGACGATGTTGGACTTGCCCGATCCGTTGGGGCCGACCACGACATTGATGCCTTGGGTGAGCTGCAACTCGACCGCGTCCGCAAAGGACTTGAAGCCCTTGATGGATATGGATTTCAGATGCATGCCACGCCCGTCGTTCCCGCTTGCGCCATCGCGGCCCGGCCGCAACTCAACGATCTCCACCCCGCAGACATGGCCATGGAAGCAGCTGCCCGCAGGCGCGGGCGTCAGGTAGCAATCTACCGCCCGAGCCAGCGCCGCCGCCTTGCGCAAAGGGCTTTATTGACACCCTGGGGGCAAAGGGGCAAGGGCAGTGGATCCGGGCGCCCATCTCAGCTCTTCAGCTTTGACAGCGGGCGCAGAAGTGGCTGGAGCGCCCGGCGAAAACTTCTCGCGCCACGGCCTCCCCGCACTCCAGGCAAGGTTCCCCTTCGCGACCGTAGACGCGATGCTTGGTCTGGAAAGACCCGAGTTCGCCGGAGATGTCGCGATAGGTCCGGTCCGCCAGGCTCGACCCGCCCAGCTCTACGGCTTCATTGAGGACCTCGCCGCAGGCCGCGGCCAGCCTGGCCATCTCCCCGGACCCGAGCGTCCGGGCGGGCCTGCGCGGCAGGAGCCGAGCACGGTGAAGCATCTCGTCGGCGTACATGTTGCCGATTCCAGCCACCAGATTCTGGTCCAGAAGGAGCGTCTTGATCGCCACCGAGCTGCGCGTAGCCCTGTCGCGAAGGCGGGCGAGGGGATCGGGCGCTTCAATGGCGTCCGGGCCCAGCCGCGAAAGCGAAGGTGGAAGCACTCCGTCCGCCGGACGAACGTCGATCTCGACGCGGCCGAACATGCGCGGGTCGATGAATGCGATGTCGGAGCCGTCATCGAAGCTCAGCACCAGGTGCGCGTGCTTCTCCTGCGCCGCGCTCCCGCCGGAGAGCGCGCTCGAGCGCAGCTGGCCGCTCATTCCCATGTGCAGGATCAGCACTTCCCCCGTGGCCGCGCCATCCCGCACCAGATCCACCAGCAGAAACTTGCCGTGCCGGCCGAGGGCGCCGATGCGGGCTCCGGCCAGAACCGAGGCGAGCGCGTGCCGGGCGACATCCCCGTGGAAGACCCTGCTCGAGTCGGAGGCGCAATCCGTGATCAGGCGCCCCAATGCCACCTTGGCCAGCCCGCGGCGGATGGTTTCGACCTCCGGTCCCTCAGGCACGGGTCTCTCCCGCAGTCAGCGAATCCAGGGCCGCGCGCGCCGCGCGTTGCTCGGCCTCTTTCTTGGAGCCTCCACGCCCCGTGAAGCTTGTCCCGCCCTCCAGGGTCACCTTGGCGATGAACTTTGGCGCGTGCTGAGGGCCGGTCATCTCGGCGCTGTAGCGGGGGGCCTCCAGTCCTGCCTTTGCGAAATGAATCTGCAGCTGGCTCTTGGCATCCAGAAGGGGCACTTCCACATCGAGGCGTTCGAGGTCGCTGAGGACGGTCCGGTCGATGGCAGACATCGCCGCCTGCAACCCCACATCTCGCCAGATGGCGGCCACCACCGCCTCGAAGGCACCCGCAAGAATCGTGCGCTTCTTGGCTCCTCCGCTGTTGCGCTCGCCCTGCCCCAGCACCAGATGCCGATCGATACCCAGGTCGGCGGCGATGGCCGCCAGAGAGTCGGTGTTCACGAGCGCCGAGCGCGCTACGGTCAGATACCCCTCATCACGCTCCGGGAAGCGCATGAAGAGGGCCTCGGAGACACGCGCCTGCAAAAGGGCGTCGCCCAGGAACTCCAAACGCTCGTTGTGATCGAGAGCGGGATTCTCCAGCGCAGCCGACTTGTGCGTCAAAGCCACCACGAGCGAGGGCATGACGGCCAGGTGGGAGTCGATGCCCTCCGGCCCGGAAGCCGGGCCACCGAGGTGCAGAGCCTCCTCGAGCAGGTCGAGAAGGCTGAAGGTCAGATGCGGTCTGACAGTGGTCCAGACCGCGTTGTCCCGGCCCTTGCCCAACGCCTCGGCTACTGAGTGATCTCGAGCTTGTCGGCCACGTAGTTGACGGCGTCGCGGACGGTCTTGAGGTCCTCGAGGTCCTCGTCCTCGATACGGAAGGTGTGCTCACCGCCCGAGAACTCCTCCTCCATCGCCTCGACCAGCTCGATGAGGGCGAGCGAGTCGGCGTTGAGGTCGTCTGCAAAGGAGGCGTTCTCCCCAATCGAGGAGGGGTCGATCTCCAGGATGTCGGCGAGATTGTTGCGGATCGACTCGAGGATCTCCGCCTTGGACGAGTACTTGGAGCCCGAAGACACCCTTACCTCCACTTTCTTATTGCTGAAGCGGGACTCTAGGACCCGACAGCACTGGTGAGCTTGCCAAGAATGCCGTGGTCGGCCAGACGCATGCTGGTCGCGATGGCGTTGAAGATCGCCTTGGGCGAAGACGACCCGTGCGAGATGATGCAGATGCCGTCCACACCGAGAAGCATGGCGCCGCCGTAGCTGTCCGGATCCAGCTCCTCCATCAGGGGAAGGAGCTTGGGAAGTGCCACGTCCACCACCGCCTGGCCGTCGTCGCCGGAGCCCAGGTGCTCGAAGATCGCCTTGGCCAGTGCGCGGAGAGAGCCCTCGAGGGTCTTCAGGACTATGTTCCCGGTGTACCCGTCGCAGACGACGACGTCGACCCGGTCGCTCATCACATCGCGACCCTCGACGTTGCCGATGAAGTTGATGCGATCGCATTGCTCGAGAAGCGGGTAGGCCTCCTTGACGAGTTCGTTGCCCTTGCCCTTCTCCTCGCCTATCGAGAGGATGCCGACCCGGGGCGCATCAACGCCGAAGACCTCATTGGAGTAGACCGAGCCCATCTCAGCGAACTGCACCAGCCACGAGGCGATCACATCGGAGTTGGCCCCGGAGTCCAGGACCACCGTCGGGGTTGACCCCGGCACGGGGATGGTGGTGGCAATCGCCGGCCGCGCCACTCGAGGCAGCCTGCCGAACTTGAGAAGGGCGGACGCCATCGCGGCTCCGGTGTTACCGGCCGAAATCATTCCGGCCGCCTTGCCGTCGCGCACCAGCTCCGCGCACCTGACGAGGGAGGAGTCGCGCTTTCTGCGCACGGAGGACGCCGGGTCGTCGTGCATCTCGACCACCTCGGAAGCAGCCAGCACCTGGAAGCCTTCGGCGGCCAGAGGCTCAACGACCTCCGGCAAGCCGACCATGATCAGCTCGGCGCCGATCTCCTGCGTGGCACGGCGCGCACCCTCGACAACGACATCCGGGGCGTTGTCGCCCCCCATGACGTCGAGAGCCAGAGGCAGCAAGCTACCGGACCTCTACGGCCTGGCGGCCGTGGTACCACCCGCAGTTGGGGCAGACATGGTGCGGGCGCTTGGCGAAGTTGCACTGTGGGCAAGCGCTCTTGGAGGGCAGGGAGAGAAACCAGGCGCTCGCCTGACGGGAGCGGCCCTTGGCCTTGGACGTCTTGCGCTTGGGAACAGCCATCTTCCAACTCTCTATCTATCGAACTGTCGGACCTGGAGCCGGCCATACGGCTCTCAGTCGCCCGCAAGAGTCTACAAGGGATTGGGGCGCGAACCTTCCACCTGGTGGCTCCCGCTTTTCGTCCCGAGCGGGGAGTTCAGCGCAGCTGGTCGAGGATCCTGAAGCGCGGGTCGACCTCGCCGCCGCCGGAGTGGCCACAGTCGGTCTCGTTCAGGTTCGCCCCGCACACCTGACACAGTCCCTTGCACTCCGGCGAGCACAGCGGCGCGGCGGGAAGGGCCAGCACCACGGCGTCACGCAGCATCTCGGTCAGGTCGACGTAGTCGCCGTCGATGGGATAGGTATCGCCCTCCTCCTCCTTGAAGTCGGACTCGAAGAGCTCGCGTATCTCCACCTGCAGGGGCGAAACGCTCTCGCGCAGGCAGCGCCGGCACTCGGTGGTCACCTCCACCGCCGCGGTGCCCGAAAAGAGGATTCCCGAATGCACCGCCTCGAGCTGACCCTTGGCGTGAACCGTGGCTCCTTCGGCAACCCGGGCGGAGGAGACGAACATCTCGGGAATCTCGCCTTCCACGTCCACCTCCAAGACGGAGCCGGGGGCCTTGGAAAGACGGGTGATGGAGATCCTGAACGGATTCGATGTGCCCATTGCGACCTTCCTTAATCGGCGTCCTGGTCGAAGGGGAACTCGTCGTCGTCCTCCACCGCCGCCACCGGCTGAGCCCCGGCCGCGGCGCCCGAGCCCGCCAGCTTGCTCCTGCCCGCCTGCACTTCCTTCATAACCTTCGCCAGGGCGATCTCGAGTTCGGCCAGCTTCTGGTCCGCGTAATCCTCGGCGTCGAAGCGCAACCTCGCCGCGTCCTCGCGCGCCATCACCAGGATCCGGTTGGCGCCGGCCTGCGCCTGGCGGACGATCTCCTGCTTGGAGACCATCCTCTCCGCGCGGCCACGCGCCTCCTGGATTATCTCCTCGGCCTCGAGGGAGACCCGATCCAAGTATTCGGCGCGCTCGCGGACTATCCACTGCGCCTCGCGCATCTCGAGCGGGAAGCGCTCTTTGGCCAGGCGCACCAGGTGGAGGACCTCGTCGCGGGAGACCAGAACCGACGCGGAAAGGGGCATGGCCTTGGCCGTGCCGACGATCTCCTCGATGCGCTCCAGGATCTCGCTCAGGCCCAGTCCGGAGCCGTCGTCGTATTCTTCGATGTCGGACATCGACCGCCCGTCCTTGCCTTGCTCAGTTGAACTTGGCGGCTATCGCACTGGCGATCGGGGCGGGCACGAACCCGGACACGTCGCCGCCGTAAGAGGCCACTTCCCTAAGGAGTCTAGAAGCGACGAAGGAGTAGACCGAGGAGGTGGGGATGAAGAGGGTGTCGATGCCCGAGAGCTGCCGGTTCATCTGAGCCATCTGCAACTCGTTCTCGAAGTCGGAGACCGCCCGCAGGCCGCGGATGATCACCGAAGCGCCTATCTCACGAGCCAGCTGCACCACCAGCGACGAGAGGCCGACGATCTCGACATTGGCCAGGTGGCCGACTGCGGCCTCGATCAGCTCCTTGCGCTCCTCCAGGCTGAAGAGCGCCGAGGCCTTCTGCGGATTGCGCATGGCTGCGACCACCACGGTGTCGAACAGGCGCGAGGCCCGCTCGACCACCTCGAGGTGGCCGTTGTGGAATGGATCGAATGACCCCGGGAACAGCGCGATGGTCACCTGTCTTCCTTCTGTATCCCAGCTTCGGGCGCATCCTCGTTCAGGACGAAGAACGACACCCACGTATCGCCGTACCTCTTCAGGGTAGTTCGCCGATACCCACCGCTTTCCGGCAATTCGCGATTGGATTCGGCCACCACCAGCCCCGCGGGGTGCTTGGCAAGCAGATCTCCCCAGGCGTCGAAGCTATAGGGCGGATCGCACAGGCACAGGTCGGCCGGCTCGGACTGCCTGGCCAAATATGCCATCGCGTCACCGGTCACCACCTCGAGGCGGCACTCCAGCCGGTCCCGGAGCTCGCCCGCCGCCTTGCGCAGCTCTTCGGCCGCCCTGCGGTCGGACTCCACGAAGACCACCGAGGCCGCCCCCCTGGAGGCTGCCTCCAGTCCGAGCGAACCGGTGCCGGCATAGAGGTCGAGCACCCTGGAGCCCTCCAGCTCGAACTTGCCGAAGAGAGTGTCGAAGATCGCCTTGCGCACCTTGGCTGTCGTGGGCCGGGTCTGGGCCCCGGCCTTGGCCCGGATCCTCCGCCCCTTCTCCGCTCCGCTGCCGATTCGCATGGCGCCCTCTTCCCACCCGGCCTGCCCGGGCGGCACGGCTTGAGAACTTATCAGCTGCGAAAGAGGTACTCGGCATCCTGGTCCGAGGCGAAGCCGTCCAGCTCGCTGCGAAGCTCCTCGAAGGCGCTGAGGGTCGGGTCGTCGCCGACCAGGGCGCGCGCCACCTCGCGGGCCGCCTCCAGGATGCGGCGGTCCTTGGCCAAAGAGGCGATGCGCAGGTCCGAGGTGCCCTTTTGGCGCGCCCCGAGTAGCGTGCCCTCTCCGCGAAGCTCCAGATCCCTCTCCGCGAGAAAGAAGCCGTCAGTGGACTCCACGCAGGCCTGCAGGCGGCCTTCGCCGACGGAGTCGAGCTCACCCGTCTCCACCAGGTAGCAGTAGGACTGCGCCGCCCCCCTTCCGACACGGCCACGGAGCTGGTGGATCTGGGCGATCCCGAAGCGGGCGGCGTCCAGGATGACCATCACCGTGGCGTTGGGAACATCCACCCCCACCTCGATCACCGTCGTCGAGACCAGGACATCCAGGTCGTGATGGCGGAAGCGCTCCATCACCTGCGCCTTCTCCGTTGTGGGCATCTGCCCGTGCAGGAGCCCGACCCGCATGCCGGAGAGCCGGGTGGCGGCCAGCTCCTCATACGTGGCCGTCGCCGATGCCGCCTGGACCTTTTCAGACTCCTCCACCAGGGGGCAGACGATATAGGCCTGCCTCCCTGCGGCCACCTCGCGCTCGACACGCGCGAAGACCTTGTCGATCTCCTCCTCGTCACGTGCCCAGCGCGTGCGGATCGGCGTCCTACCGGGGGGAAGCTCGTCAAGGACGCTGTAGTCGAGGTCTCCGAAGATGGTCATGGCCGCCGTGCGCGGTATGGGGGTCGCCGTCATCACCAGCAGATCCGGCTCGAGTTCCTGGCGCTCGAGGGAGCGCTCCCTCAGCAGGGAGCGCTGCTCAACCCCGAACCGGTGCTGCTCGTCCACGACCACCAGACCGAGCTTCGAGAACTCGACGCCTTCGGAAAGCAGCGCGTGGGTTCCCACCACCAAGTCGATCCGTCCTTCGGCCAGCTCCCCCAGGAGAGACTTGCGTCGAGTGCCGACCACCTTGTTGGTGAGCAGTTCCACCTTGAGAGCCCTCCGGCTGTCGCCGAAGAGGCCCCACTCCTCGTCCGCTTCGACCTCCAGCCCGGCCAAGAGCCTGGAAATGCCCAGGTAGTGCTGCTCCGCGAGGACCTCGGTGGGGGCCATGAGCACGGCCTGATAACCGGACTGGATGGCAAAGAGCGCCGCAGTGACGGCCACCATGGTCTTGCCCGCGCCGACATCCCCCTGGAGCAGCCTGTGCATCGGCACGGCCGAGGCCATGTCCATCGCGATCTCCCCCACCACCCTCAACTGGGCCGACGTCGGCGCGAAGGGAAGCTGGGCGAGGAAGCGCGAGGCAAGGTCGCCGGCCTCGGACAGGCCCAATGCCGGCTGATAGCCGCCACCGGAATCCGTGCGACATGTAGCCACCCGGCCGTTCGAGCCCGCAGGCTGGACCCGGCCCTTGGAGGCAAGCACGCCCACGGCATGGCGGATCCCTCGTGCCTGTTGCTCCTTGTGGACCTTCGCCGCCACCAGCTGCAACTGGATTCGCAGCAGCTCGTCGAAGGCGAGACGATCCCGGGCGCGCGCATAGTCCCCGGGATCACCCGGCGCATGGATCAGCCGGTAGGCCGAGTCCCTCTCGATCAGGCCCAGGCTGTGCCTGAAGGCCTCGGGAAGAGGATCCTCGATCCAACCCGCCTCCTTCAAGGTGGTGGCTATGGCCCTCACCATCTCGTTCGGTTTGAAGCGGTACTTCTCCGACTGGGGATAGATGGGCACGATCCTGCCGGTGCGGTCGCCGATCAAGTCCACCAGGGGATTTACCATCTGCCGCTTACGCCCGAAGGTTTCCATGCGGCCGAACAGGGCGCACTCCAGCCCCGCCTGGAGCTGCCTCTTGCGCCACGGCTGGTTGAAGAAGGTGACCTCCAGGCTTCCGGTCTGGTCGGAGAAGACGGCCTGCACGATCTCGCGCCTCCCCTTGACGAAGCGCGATCCCACCGAGCGCACCGTCCCGATCACCAAGACGTCGGTTCCGGGTTGCGCCTCCCAGATCCCCATGTGGTTGCGCCGGTCGACATAGCGACGGGGGAAGAAGTTCAGAAGGTCGTAGAGGCTGTCGAAGCCGGACTCGATGAAGGCCTTGGAGCGTGCCGGTGTCAGGCCGATGGCCGAGGCCGGGGGTACGCGCTTCAAAGCGAACAGATTCGAACGTCTGTTCATATACGGTCCAAACTAGACGGACGCGACCGGATTCGGCCGCGCCCGCCGGCGGGAGCTCATTCGATCCCGATGAGATACGGATAGAGGGGCTGTGCGCCGTGAAGCACCTCCACCTCCAGCTCCGGGTGCTCGGCGGCAAGCCATTCGGTGACTTCGCGACTCGACGCACCGCTGGCGCCTTCGCCCTCGATAAGCGTGATGATCTCCGCATCTTGGCTGATAAGCGCGCCTATTGAGTCGATTGCTGCGCGAGCCGCCGTCTTGGCGATGGCCACCACGCCGGCCGCGCCCAGACCGATGAAATCTCCGGCGGCGACCTCGCCGATCTCGGAGCGGTAGTCGCGAACCGCCTGAGTGACCTCGGCAACCACGACACGCTTGGCGGAGGCCCTCATCACCTGGACATTGGAGGCGATGTCGTTCATGGGGTCGTATTCCACGAGCGCCGACATCCCCTCCACCACCCCGCTGGTGGGGATGACGGCGACCTCCTTGGGCGAGAGCGACGCCGCCACCTGGGCAACAGGGGTCACGTTGGTGTTGTTGGGCAGCACGATGACGCTGGGGGCGGGTACTTCCTCGATGGCAGCCAGGATCTCCTCGGTCGAGGGATTCATGGATTGGCCACCCAGCACTATGCGCTGCACTCCGAGCGAGCGGAAGATGCGGGCGATGCCGTCCCCGTTGGCGATGACCACCACCGCCGTCTCCACCGGCTCCGCCGACTCGGGCCCGTAGGGGTCGGGCGCTCCCGCTCCACCCGCGGCAATCACCCATTGCTCTTCGGACACCTGGTCATATAGGTCCGTAACACGTATCCGCGAAGGTCGCCCCGCCTCGACGCCGGCCTCGATGGAGGCGCCAATGTCGTCGGTGTGGATGTGGCAGTTGTAGGTTCCGTCCTGTCCGACGACGACGATCGAGTCGCCAAGGCCGGCCCAAACCTCCCGGAAGCCCAATACCTGGGCGTCGTTGGATTCGAGCAGGAACATGACCTCGTACCTGGGCCCCAGACCCTCCGCCTGGACGGCCGAAACCGTCTCCACCCGTGCCGCCGACTCCGGCACCACGGACTCGAAACCGAACCGACGGCGAACGCCCTCGCCGAAGCCCTCCGCGCCCGCCACGTCGCACAAGGCGGCCACCATGAGAACGAAACCGGCTCCACCCGAATCCACGACCCCTGCCTTGCGCAGTTGGGCGAGCAGCTCGGGAGTCCGCGAGAGGGAGGCCTCCGCCGCGTCCAGCAGGGCCGGCGCGGCCTCCACCAGGCGCGCCCCCGCAGCGGCCAGCTCCTTGGCGGCCACGGCGACTTCACTGATGACCGTCAGAATGGTGCCTTCCACCGGGTTGAGGACCGCCGCGCGTGCACGTTCGTCCGCGCGGGCCAAAGCCGTTGCCAGGATCCCCAGGTCGGCATCTTCACCGGGCTCCTCGCCCACCACCTTGCACAGAGATCCGATCACCTGGGAGAGGATCACCCCGGAGTTTCCGCGCGCGCCCAGCAGAGCCGCTTTGCCCGCGTCCATGAAGTCCGAGCTGTTGCCACGATTGGCGCCCGAGGCCAGCCCGCGCGACTCGATCACCTCGGTGGCGGAGCGCAAGGTGAAGAACATGTTGGTGCCCGTGTCACCGTCGGGAACTGGATAGACGTTCAGCCGGTCTATCTTCTCGCGGAACTCCCCCAGGATCTCCGCGTAGCGCATCAAGAGCCCCGCAAGGAGGCGGCCCCTCTGAACCATTGCAAACACCTCGCAGCAATGCTATTGGAACATCCCAGGCGGGAGGCCCCGCCACACGTCAAAGGCACTATGCTGAAACAGCTGTTTTTTCGAAGGCGCGAAGGAGTCTCCAAGGTGGCATCGGTTTGTGAGCTGTGTGGCAAGGGTCCCCACTTCGGCATGTCGCTTTCGCACTCCCATCGTCGCAACAAGCGCCGCTGGAACCCCAACATCCAGAGCGTGCACGCACTGGTGAACGGGAGCAAGAAGCGCATCAACGTCTGCACCTCCTGCATCCGCTCCGGCAAGGTCACCAAGGCCGCCTAGGCCGGGCCCGACTTGGCGCGGCGCGCGCTTCTCTACTTCTCCTTCGGCGGGCCCGACGGGCCTGACGACGTTCTGCCCTTCATGCAGAACGTCACCCGCAAGCGTCCGGTTCCGCCCGAGCGGCTGGTCGAGGTATCCCGTCATTACCAGCTCTTCGGGGGCCGCAGCCCTATCAATTCCATCAACCTCGAACTGATCGAACGCCTTCGCCCCGCCTTGGCTTCGGCAGGCTTCGGATTGCCGGTCTACTTCGGCAACCGCAACTGGAAGCCCTACCTGGCAGAGGCTCTCCGGCAGATGGGCGAGGATGGAATCGAAGAGGCGCTGGTCTTCGTCACCTCCGCCTATGGCTCCTATTCGGGATGCCGTCAGTACCGCGACGACCTGGAAGAAGCGCTTGCGGATCCGGCGCCGCCGCTAAGGCTGCACAAGCTCCGTCACTTCTACGACCATCCCCGCTTCGTTGAGCCGTTTGCCCGAGGCACGGCGGATGCCTTCGGGCGCCTGGCCGCCACTCACGGCGCGGAGGCGGTGCGAGTCCTCTACAGCGCGCACTCGATTCCCACCGCAATGGCCTCGAACAGTGAGTACCTGGCCCAGCTCGGCTTGGTGCGCGACTACGTCAACGCCCGCCTCGCCGAGGAGATCGGACAAGAGCCGCGTTGGGCGCAGGTATTCCAATCCCGTAGCGGCCCCCCGTCCCAGCCCTGGCTGGAGCCGGACATCTCCGACGCGATGACCGAACTGCATGCAGAGGGTGCCCGTGCCTTCGTGGTCGTCCCCATCGGCTTCATCTCCGATCACATGGAGGTCATCTATGACCTCGACACCCTCGCCGCCTCCACCGCGCAGGATCTTGGGGCCAGCTTCATACGGGTCGCCACCCCGAGCTCCTCGCCCGGCTTCGAGGATCTGATCGTCGATCTGGTCCGCGAGCAGGAGACGCAAGGCTGGTCTGCGCCTTCGCTCCCCATGGAGCTCAAGCCGTTGCAGCAATGCCGTGCGGGATGCTGCTTGCCCGGCTACGTTCCCCGCTCACTCTGAGCCGGGACGGGTACCGCTCGCCGCACCACGTCCATCACCGCCGGCCGAGTTCGAGGATGGTCTCCTCAACCTCCGCTCCACGGCCCGGCGCGAATGAAACCGCCGTTCCGATCACGCGAAAGCCCGCCTTCTCGAGCACCCGCAAGGACGCGGCGTTATCGCTGGCCGCTCGAGCGCCCAACGGCCGGGTGGGCAGGTCCTGAAGGAGCAGGGCAAGAGCCCGGGTGGCGATTCCCTGGCCCCAGCTGTTGCGGTCGATCCAGTAGGTCACCTCCGTCCTGCCCTCGAAAGGGTATGAGCCGATGGTGCCCACAACCCGGCCTTCCAGCTCGATGGCGAGAAGGGTGTTCGCGGGATTGGAGAGAACCTTTTCCATGTGGTCTTCGAAGCCCTGCCGATCCCCCGGATCCTCGGCCGTGAACGCGGCCATTCGCACCGATTCCGGGTCGCTCATCTGCAGGAAGATCGTCTCCATATCCTCCCGGGCAACCGGGCGAAGCACCATATCAGCCATGGTCTCGGCTCCATCCTCATGCCGGCATTATGGCCTGCGAAACGATCTCCGCACGCGGAGGCCGAACTCCGCCGGCGACGCCCGCGGGGCGCCCTCCAGGCGGCACAAAACCGGCGCCCTCGGAAGATTCTTCCACCTAGGCCGGGCTATGGGCGCCCGGCGGTTGGGGAATTCGCTGCCGCGCCGTCATTGCCCGCCGCTTACTCCGGCGGCCGGCCCCCGGGCCTGGTATTCCCGCCGGTCCCGCCGCGCGGATCTGATCTCGACCCATGTCGCCAGGGAAAGCATGGCAAGCAGCACCACGTCCGCGCCCCAAATGCCCGGCGTCATCCAGCCCGCCACGCTCGGGCCGACCGCGAAGCTCCCGCGCGGATACAGAGGGCTGACGCTCGCCGAGACCCGATACGTTCCGGGCATGGCGGCGCTGAAGCTCGCCACCGGGCGGGCCCCCCTCATTTCATGCAGGTAGGCGGGGGTGCCGGCAAAGTTGTGGACCGCCAGGTTGGACCCGTTCGGGGAGACGGCTTCGACGGTCAGCCCCTCGGGCGCGTCGGCGGCACTCTTTTCGGCGTAGACGTAGTAGGTCCCAGGCTTGCTTACCGCGACACGGACGGTGCCCGGCAGATCGGCGCGGACGAAACCCGACGCATGCGCCGAGAGAGACGCCTGGGCAATTGCCAGCCAGCCCAGGGAAGCGACCAGGCCAATCAGGGCTAGCACCACGGCTCCTCCGTGCCTGGAAGCCAGCCTTATTCCCTTGATCGGGCGCTCGGTGCCTGCATGCGCCCTCGCAGAACGGCTCGCGGCATGCAGGCCGAAGCCGGCTATGACGGCCGCGGCGACGAAGAGCGGCCAGATCACCCAGCCCGGAGCGGAGCGTGCCACTTCGTGGACCGCACCGTCGAGGACCATGAACACCACTCCGAGCAGCACCACGGCGTTGACACCGGCGGCGAGCCGGCCGCGCCGGGAGCCAAGCAGCATGGAGCGCGTGCCGAGCGACATTCCGATGGCGACCGGAAGCAGCACCAGCGAGTAGGCGGGCAGATCGCGCCCCAAGGCTCCCCAGCCGTAGATCCGTTCGGGCTCATTATAGAGGTCGCTCGTCTGCATGTAGAGCTGCCAGAAGACCAGCGCAGCGGCGGCAACCACTACTCCAAGCAGCGAAGCCAAGGCCAGGCTGGCAAGCCGATCACCTTGCCGGACCCGGTCCTGGGCCGAGCCATCGTTCCTCGTGAGCCCTTCAACCGGGCTCCTGTGATGGAGGCGGGAACCCATATCGGCCTCCCTTCAGCCGTTTGACCAGATGATCACTCGTGACCTTCCGGTCCGGCAAGGGGACTAGGTCATAATCGAGGCGGCGCGGACAACCCGGTGTCGCCGTCGATCCCGACTGCCCGCCTCAGGGCGCCTGATAAGGAACCACCCAAGTCACCGAGAGCCCTCGACAGTCAGGCATCCCCACGCCCAGGTTAGGGACGAATGCCGGAATCCGCGAAGTGGTCCCAGTCCCGGGCGCGGCTATCAGCAGGTAGGTGAAGGTCGGGCACTCCCCCACTCCGGACGACGGGACGTCCGAACCCGCCAATTGCGCTTCGGCGACTCCCCCGTTTGCCGGCAGCAGCACTGCCGACGGAGCGGTTTGGTCCATGCCAAGCGGGGGCTGATCGGACTTGGACGCGGCCACCTGGGCCCCGGAGGCCAGTTCGCCCACCACGCTCGGCCAGCCCTGCAGACTGCAAGGGAGGCTGGAGACGTTCTTGAACTGGAGGCTGACGAAGACGGTCCCCGCTGCGGCGCCATTGCGGCCCATCGAAACTTGCAGATGCTGCCCTGCGCAGGCCGGCATGCCCTCCCCTGAGGGAACGGTCGTCGTGGTGGTCGCGGCTGGAACCGGAGGCGCGGCGTTGCCGACCACCGGGGTCACCGCCAGCCCGGGGCATCCCGGCATGTCCTTGTTGATTCCGGGCAACGAGGCGGACACCTTGATGGCGGTTTTCGTGCCAGGAGGGGTAACCCGCAAATAGGTGAACGCAGGGCCGCACTGAGGTCCGTAGTCCACGCCGGTTGGAACGCTGAAGAGCGCGTACACGGACTTGTGGGGCACGGCGAGCGCAGCCCGCGCGGAATTCTTGCCGGAGGGCCTTCCCAGGATGGAAATCGCCTTCGAGGCGGTTGTCGTCGCGCCGGTCTGGCCCACAACTCCGACCACGGATGGCCACCCGGAGAGGTGGCAGTATGAGGAGGAGGTGTTGGTAAAAACCATCTCCCCTGCAACCGTTCCCGCAGCTTGGCCGACCTGGGCAAAGGAGACGGAGAGCTGGCCCGCGGTGCACTCGGGGGCGGAGGCGGGGTTGGCGAAGTACCCCGCCACACCGCCCTTGCCAGGAGCCGAGGTCGTGCTCGCGGAGCTCAGCGATGCCTTGCCTTGAGTGGCGCACGAGGCCAGTAGGAGCGAAAAGAAAAGCGCCGTCCCCAACTTGCGATTCGAAGTCTTGCGACGCGTAGCGTATTGCACTGGCACGACGCTAACACACCGGGGGGGGGCGCAGCTCAAAACGCAGGAAGCCGCGCCGGGCGCAAAGCCGGCGCGGCTTCCTCGGCCGTTTCTTGACAGCAGGCCTAGGCCTGCGCCCTCGCCTTCAGGGCGGAGAGCTCGTCCGCAAGCTGGGCCGGGAGATGCTCGCCGAACTTGGCAAAGTGACCGGCTATCGCCTCCACCTCGGCCGAGAGATCGGCCGGATCTATGGCGAAGAGGGAGTCGGTATTTGCACCCGGGGCGAGAGCCACCCCGTCGAGGTCGAGTTCACCGGACTTGGGAACCAGGCCAAGGGGCGTCTCATCGGCATCGGCCCTGCCTTCGAGGCGGTCGACGATCCAGGCCAGCACGCGCGAGTTCTCGCCGTAGCCGGGCCAGATGAACTTGTTGTTCTCATCCTTGCGGAACCAGTTGACCAGGTAGATGCGAGGCAGCTTCACGTCTTCGCGCTCGGCGAACTTGAGCCAGTGGCCGAAGTAGTCGCCCATGTTGTAGCCGCAGAAAGGCAGCATCGCGAACGGGTCGCGGCGCAGGTTGCCGACCGCGCCAACCGCTGCGGCCGTGGTCTCCGAGGCCATGGTCGAGCCCAGGAAGACTCCGTGCTCCCAGGAGAACGCCTCCGTCACCAGCGGAGCCAGCGTTCGGCGCCTGCCGCCGAAGAGCATCGCCGAGATCGGCACCCCGCGGGGGTCCTGCCACTCCTCGGCGATCTGTGGGCACTGGGCCGCGCTCACCGTGAAACGCGCATTGGGATGTGCGGCGGGCTTGCCGGACTCCGGATCATAGGGCATTCCGGTCCAGTCGGTGAGATTCTCCGGGCGCTCGCCATCCATTCCCTCCCACCACACGTCGCCATCGGCGGTGAGGGCGGTATTGGTGAAGATGGTGTTGGAGGTGAAGGTCTCCATGGCGCTGGGGTTGGTCGAATAGCTGGTTCCCGGCGCCACGCCAAAGAAGCCCGCCTCCGGATTCAGGCCCCACAGGCGGCCGTCTTCACCGACTCTCAGCCAGCAGATGTCGTCACCGAGGGTCTCCACCTTCCATCCGGGAAGAGTGGGCACGAGCATGGCCAGGTTGGTCTTGCCGCACGCCGAGGGGAAAGCGCCGGTCACGTAATGCACCTCGCCGCGGGGGGAGGTTAGCTTGAGCAGCAGCATGTGCTCGGCCAGCCATCCCTCATCCCTCGCCATCACCGACGCGATGCGCAGGGCCAGGCACTTCTTGCCGAGCAGGGCGTTGCCACCGTAGCCGGAGCCAAACGACCAGATCTCGCGCGTCTCGGGGAAGTGGGAGATGTAGATGTGGTCGGGGTCGCAAGGCCAGGCGACATCCTCTTGGCCCTCGGCCAGCGGGCTGCCGACCGAGTGCAGCGAATGGACGAAGTCCCCGTGCTCACCGAGGGCCTCCAGCACCGGGGTGCCCATGGTGGCCATGATGCGCATGTTGCACACCACGTAGGCGGAGTCGGTGATCTCGACTCCCACCAGCGAGAAGGGCGAGCTCAACGGGCCCATCATGAATGGGATGACGTACATCGTGCGCCCGCGCATGCTGCCCCGATAGAGGTCGGTCATGGTCGATTTCATCTCGACCGGGTCGCTCCAGTTGTTGGTAGGCCCGGCATCTTCTTCACGCGCCGAGCAGATGAAGGTGCGGTCCTCCACCCTGGCCACGTCCTTGGGGTCCGAGTGGGCCCAATAGCTGTTGGGCCGCTTGGCGTCGGAGAGGCGCTTGAAAGTGCCCTTCTCCACCAGCTGCTGAGCCAGGCGATCGAACTCCTCTTCCGAGCCATCGCAGAAGTAGACTTCCGCTGGCTCGCAAAGTGCGGCGATTTCATCAACCCAGTCGAGCAGCTTCTTGTTCTTGGTCGGGAAGGTCATCGATAATCCTCTCGGGGGAAGGACAAGCCGAAGTTACGGATACGTGAACAATAATTTACGGTCGGTTAATTTTTAGCGCGGTCAAGTGAAAAACAAAAAACCAGATGTCTTCTGATCAGGATCAGCCCAAAGCGGAACATTCCGAATTCGAGGTGCTGGCGCGCTTCTTCGAGCGCACCGGCTCAGCCGGACAAGGTGTTCTCGTCGGCCTCGGCGACGATGCCGCTGTGGTTGCGATCGGCGACGAGCGAGTGGCGCTCTGCGCGGACGCCCTGGTCAATGGGGTCCACTTCGATCTCGCCTACTTCTCCGCCGCCGACCTCGCCGCCAAAGCGATCGCCGTCAACGCCTCCGACATCGCTGCCATGGGCGCGATCCCTAAATTCTACCTCTCCACGATCGCTTCGCATGGCGACCTCGGCGTCGAAGAGCTACTGGTTGCCATGGCCGAGGAGGCCGGCTCCCACGGCGCGGCACTGATAGGCGGGGACCTGGTCGGCTCGGGCGAGCTCAGCGTTTCGGTCTCGGCGGTCGGGATTTTCGAGGCCGGCTCGGCAATTCTCCGCCGTGGTGGCATTCGCCCCGGAGACGCCATCCTGGTGACCGGACCACTAGGCGCGTCCGCACGCGGACTCCGGGGACTGCTTGAGAAGGACCCGTCGCTTTCCCCGGCCGCGAGGGAGGCGCATCTCCGCCCCAAGCCCCAGCTGGCGGCAGGCCGGATCGCCGCGAGGCTTCAGGCACATGCCGCAATCGACGTCTCAGACGGCCTCTTGGCGGATTTGGAGCACATGCTGGCGGCGAGCGGAGTCGGGGCCGACCTGGGCGAGATACCCCGCTTCGAGGGAGCGACGCGGGAGGAGGCGCTCTACGGGGGCGAAGACTACCAGCTCATTATCGCCACCGACAAGCCGGCCGAGCTGGCTGCCGCCTTCCGCAGCGAGGCCCTCCAGGAGCCTTTGGTCATCGGCCGGGCGGTCTCGGATGCCTCTCTTCGCCTACTGCAGGGCCACACCTATCGCCCGGGGGGCTACACCCACCGGATCTGAAGCCGGCGCGCTCAGCCGGCCAGCATGGCCGAGGCGGTCATGCACAGGTCGCCACCGCAGGTGATCTCGATGGAGATGCGGGAATCGCCATCCTGCCGGGCGCGAATTTCGGCCTCCTGGCCCTCGAATATCGGCGACCTGGCCCGGAACTCGAAGGAGCCGACCCTGGGCAGCCCCACGCCCAGAACGGCCTCGAGCGCGGCCGAGGCGAGGAGGGGTCCGTGGACCACGAGGCCGGGATATCCCTCGAACTGCTGACAGTAGGAGCGGTCGTAATGGATCTTGTGCGGATTGCCGGTCAGCGCCGAGTAAGTGAAGAGCATGGGCGAGCGAGCCTGCAGCCGGCCATGGCGAAGGAAGCCTCCGTCATTCCCGGCCTCGCGCGCCCCCAAGGAGATCGCGCCTGCCTCGCCGTCAAGGGGGGGAAGCTCGAAGGGGCGATAAGTGGCGGGCGGAGGGTCGAAGAAAACCAGCGACTGCTCCTCGACACGCGCCAGCTCGCCGTCTTGAGTGATGCGGTGCTCCAGTGTGACGAAGACCAGGTCGCCTGAACGTCCCGCCTTCCGCTCCACCTTGGTGCAGATGGTGGTCTTCTCCGCCGGCGCGCCTACAGAGAGCGGGGCCAGCAGCGTCACGCTGCCACCGGCGTACATGCGGCGCCTGGCCGGAACGGGCGGGACCACGCTCGCCTCGCCACGGCGGAGGTGGCCGTCCGGCCCGAGATCGCCCGGCCTGTAGGCACGGTGGAAGTAGACCCAGTGCCAGACCGCGGGAAGATCGGCCAGCTCCGCCCCGGTCGCCTCGCGGCCGAGCAGCGCCGCCAGGGCGATCGCGCTCTCCGGCGCCATCGAGTCCCGCGAGCGCTCCTCGCGCCCGATGTATTCGGTGTACGCCGCCCCTTGCGAATCAGTCATTGCATACCTCCTGAGCTGCATAGATACTACGTCCAGGCGGACGGCGGCGCCACGCCGTGCCATCTGGGGCGATCCCCTCTATGCTTGGTCGGTACCTTCGACAGACGGGGATTCAAGCCATTGATTAGCGCTTTCGTGCTTATCCAGACCGAGGTGGGAAGCATCTCAGAGGTTGCGCAGAACCTGCGCGGAACCCCGGGGGTCGACTTCGCCGACGAAGTGACCGGGCCCTACGACATCGTCTGCAGAGTGCACGCCGACGACTTGGTCTCCCTGGGCGACAGCGTCACCGCGGCCATTCAGCGCATCGAGGGCGTGACCCGCACCTTGACCTGCCCCGTCACGCGGAACATCGCCCTGGCCGACCTCGACTGAGTTCACTTGGCGGACTGGGCCACGATGAATGCCCTTATCCCCAATCCCGCGATGAAGAGCCCTCCCAGGCCGTACAGCCAGTAAAGGCGTGCGGCCATCCGGTCCCGGTACGCGAAGAGGAACCCGGACGCCACAACGGCCACGAAGCCGTAGAACGGGTGGAAGGCGATCATCGGCTTGTGCTCCGAGGCCACCAGGTAGATCCCCGTGGCAACCTGGACGTAGACGGCGGCCTGGGCGAACACCGTGAACCACCAGAGTGAACGGGTGCGCATCTGCGGATAGCGAATCGCTGCCAGGGTCCAGATACCGGCCATGGCGTTGCCAGCGATCACGAGCCACGCCCAGGTGGCGTGGAAGTCTGTCAAGGACGCAAAGAGCATCTTCCCAACCAACCTCCCACCGACAAGGTAGCGCGCCAAGGGCGTACGCGCGCCGTCTTGAACGGAGCGCCGGCGCCGTCGCGAAACCGCCCTCGGGCCATCGGCGATGCGGGAGCCGGCTAGTCCCGTCCGATTCCGGGGGGCACTGCGCGGCCAATCCCGGCGTTGCCAATGGCGATACGGGCGAATCCGGAGCGCGCGTTGAACAGCAGCGCCTCTCCCGGACGCCCCCGCGCCAGTTCGCCCGGGGAGAGCAAGGGGCGCATCTGCCCTGACCGCGACCGGGGTGCCGGGCCGGCCAGCGACCGGCGCGCACCCACTCCGGGAAGCATTACCAGCCTTTCGCCGGAGAGCACCGAGAGCTCCGCCAGCGTGCGCCGGTCGGCGATCCCCGGGAAGACCAGCGTGTTCTGGAAGAGGGTCAGCATCCCGTCGGCAAGTCCCGGCCAACGTTGCCTTGCCTGGCTCAGGTCCTGCAGCACGCCCAGCACCAGGACACCCTGGGAGGCCCCCTCGGAGAGGATTCCGCCCAGGTCGTGCAAGGGGGCGATGTTGGCCATCTCGTCCAGCAGCAGCTTCACGGCAGGCACCGGCCGGGCATCCGCCCCTTCGGCGACGCGCGCGTTCGACCGTGCGTAGGCCGCCTGGCGGACTCCGGCTATCAGCCCGACGACGATGGGCGACAGGAGATCCTGCACCGTGGAGGGAGCCACCACGTAGATCGTGTCGGTCGAGGCGACGAATGCCGCGGCGTCGAAGTTCGGCGCCGCGCTGTCGGCAAGCACTTCGGGCATGCGGTAGGCGGAAAGCAGGCCGGCTGCCGTCGAGAGGACTCCAGAGCGTTCCCTTTCCGACGACGCCACCACCGCGGAAAGGGCGCTGGCCGCCTCCCGCTCTCCTTTTGCCGCCAGCATCGCCACTGCCGACTCGAGTTCGCGGCCCTCCACCATCTCCATCACCTCGGGCATACCCAGCCCCGCCAGCCGGGCGGCCAGGAGACAGGGGGCGATCACCGCCTCCGCCCGCTCCTCCCAGAAGGAGAGCGTGTGCCCACTGTGGGCCGTCGACGACCGGACCATCGCCCTGGCCAGAAGCATGGCGCTCTTCAGGTCGGCCGCCTCTCCGACGGGTGAGAAGCGCAATGGTGTCGCCCAGGCCGGCACATTCGTGCCGCCGGAAGGATCGAAGACCCACACGCGGCCGGCTCGCGAACGCTCCTTGGCCGTGCGCGCCATGATGTCGATCTTGGTGCTGGTCACCACCGTCGCCTGCTCCGAAGCGAGCAGGTTGGGCACGACCAGGGCGGTGGTCTTGCCGCAGCGCGGAGGCCCCAGCACCAACAGGTGGGATTCACCATCCAGATGAACCGGGCCGCCCCGGCCTTTGCCCAGGTAGAACAAAGCCCCTCCTCTTTCCACCTGCTCCAGTCGGGCCGGTACGCTCCGGCGATCAGGCAGGCGGCGAGAAGGGGCTAAGTGATCAGGCCAGGGAGGCGATGGCGGTCTCGTCCGGCTCGACCTGCTGACGCTGGGCCTCGGCGGGAACGGTCCTGCGGGCGAGCAGCCAGTAGGTGACACCGGCCACGATGATCCCGGCAAAGATGGAGAAGTCCGCCCCATTGGTGGCGTTGGAGACCACGCTTACGTAGTGGGGATAGGCGTCCAATGTGAGCATCGCCGCCACCATGCCCAGGATCTGGGCGATGACCCCCGGCCAGTGGATGCCGTTGTTCCGGTAGTAGAGCGAGCCTCGGGTGCGCTGCAAGTCGATGGCCGAATAGCGCTTGCCGCGAAGCAACCAGTCGACCAGGTAGACCGCCGTCCAGGGTGCCACCCAGACGATGATGAAGAGGATGAATTCGCTGAGCAGGGTGTTGAACGAGGCGGAGAAGATCGCATAGGCGGTTAGCGCGGTGACGATCACGGTATCCAGGACCACTGCCTGCCAGCGGGTTATCTTCAGGCCGAGCGCCTGCAGGGTGACGCCCGAGGAGTAGAGATCCAGGCTGTTGATCGCGAAGAGCTGGACGATGGCGACGATCAGGTACGGCCAGATGAACCAAGGCGAGAAGTGGGTCGCGATGCCGGTGATCGATCCCGAGTCCGAGCCGACGAAGGTGGCCACCGCGGCGCCCAGGGTCATGAGCAGCACCGAGGGGACGAAGGTGCCCAGAAAGACCCAGCCGACCGTGGCCTTGGCGGATGTGTGCCGGGGAAGGTAACGGGAGTAGTCGTTGCCGTTCTCGGTCCATCCGAGCCCCGAGGCGGAGATGATGAAGGCCAGGCCCTCCAACATCGTCTGCCAGTTGGCGCCGTGGTGCACGGAGTGGACGTTGACGTGCCCGACTGCCAGGTAGGCGAAGACGACGAAGAGGATTATGAACGGGAGGACGAGAACCCGCATCGCCTTCAGGATGGCGGCGTGCCCGAGCAGCGGAAGCAGCAACTGTATGAGCGCCGCCACCAGGATCAGGCCCACTTTGAGGCCGGTCGAGCTGTGGACGCCGAGCTTGGAGGAGAGGGCCAGGCCGGCGATGACCACCAGGGCCAGGCCCTCGGTCTCGAATCCCACCTGGGTCAGCCAGTTGAAGACCGCGATCAGCTTGGAACCATGCGGGCCGAAAGGCGCACGGTTGATGGTGAAGGTCGTGGTCCCTGCCTCCGGGCCCTGGAGGCTGGTCAGACCCAGCAGCGCATAGGAGAGATTGCCCACGATGATGATGAACACCGCCTGGGCGAAGGAGAGCCCGAAGCTCATCAGGATGGCCCCGTAGACCAGGATCTCCACGTTGAAGATCGCGCCGCCCCACATCCAGAAGAGGTTGACCGGCTTGGCCCAGCGCTCCCGGCTCGGCACGTAGTCGATCCCACGGCGCTCGATGCCCGAAGGACCGGCCTCCGCGATAGGTATCTCGAACACTTCCTTCACGAGTTGGACTCCCTCTTCGGTCTTGGCGCGGCTACGGGGCCCGCCCCGGCACAAGTGAAGATATTAGATTCGCCAAGACCTACCGACCTGCGGAAAAACCCAGGAAACAAAGGCTTAACCCGCTAAGGCCGCTCAGGCCAGGCCGATCATCTCCAGCACCGAGCGGCGATGCTCGTCCGGATAGGGAGGCGCGGAGGGGGTCGTCGGTCGCCGGCCATCGAAGATCGGTCCGGGAGCCGGCTGCGCAACACCCTCCAACTCGATGAACGCCGAGCGAGCGAGGTTGTGGGGATGGGCCATCGCCTCCCGGGGGGTGTACACAGGGAACGCGCAGGCGTCCAACCCGTCGAACAGCTCCTCGAAATGGGCGACCGGCGCCCCCGAAAAGATCGATACCAGCCGCTCACGCATCTCCGGCCAGGTGGAGCGGTCATTCTGTGCCGAGAATGCAGGCTCCCCCGCCACTCCCAGTCTTTCCACCAGCGCTGCATAGAACTGGGGCTCCAGCGCCGCCACCCCGAAGTGGCCTCCATCGGCGCATCGGTAGACGGAGTAGAAGGGCGCGCCCCCGTCGAGCAGGTTGGCGCCCCGCTCGTCCCTCCAGGATCCGGTGCCTCTCATCCCGAAGATCATCGACGCGAGCGTGGCGGCGCCTTCGGACATTGCGGTGTCGATGACACAACCCTGCCCGCTCGCGCGCGCCGAGACCAGCGCGGCGGAGATGGCAAAGGCCATGTACATGCCGCCACCGCCGAAGTCCCCCACGAGATTGAGAGGGATGACGGGAGGGCCGCCCGCGAGGCCGATCATGGACAGAACCCCGGAGATGGAGATGTAGTTGAGGTCGTGCCCGGCGCGGGGAGCCAGCGGACCGGTCTGCCCCCAGCCGGTCATGCGCGCATAGACCAAGGCCGGGTTGATCGCGTGCGCATCGGCGGGGCCAAGCCCGAGGCGCTCCATGACACCGGGCCGGAATCCTTCGAGCAGGGCATCCCCCTTACGCAGGAGCGCCTCCACCACCGGCCTTGAGGACGGATCCTTGAGGTCGAGCGCGATCGAGAGCTTGGAGCGGCCCATGACGTCGCCGCGATATGCGCGCAGCGTACCCTCGGACGGCGCGCCGTCCCACGGGCCGGGCCTGTCGATGCGTATCACGGTCGCCCCCAGGTCGGCGAGAAGCATGCCGCAGAACGGACCCGGCCCGATTCCCGCGAACTCGACCACAGTGACCCCGGCCAGAGGCGCCCGTGGGCCGTCTTCCTCCCGCAATGGCTGCATGCTCCCCTCCTTTTCCAAGCGCCCAGCCTATGCTCGTTTTGCGATCCGCTTCGCCGAGTGCGCCGGCGGCCCAAGCGCGAGGAGGGGCGATGCAGTCCAGAGAAGCCGAGCTGCAAAGGCTGGAAGAGGAATGGGCCGCAGCCCTGGCCGACTGGGCGGTTCCCGAACGCTTCCTGGCACAGGTTCCCACCAGCCCGTTCGAGCTCTCCCCCTCCTCCTTCAAGCCCGACCCGGCCCGCCTTGGCACTCCGACACTGCGCTGGCTCGCGGAGGAGCTCGAGCGTCTGCCCGAGGGTGAGCGCACTCTGCTCGACGTCGGGTCGGGCGCCGGTGGCACCTCCTTGATGCTCTGGCCCACGGCGGAGCGCATCACGGCCCTCGACCAGAGTGAGCAGATGCTGGCCGCCGTGCGGGACAATGCCGCCGAGCTGGGCATACCCGCCGAGGCGCTCAAGACGGTCAACTCCCGCTGGCCCGCTCCGGAGGCCCCGAGCGCCTCCGTGGTGGTCTGCGCGAACGTGCTTTACAACGTCCCGACTCCGGTCGCCTTCCTCCGCGCGCTCATCGAATCGGCCACCGGCGCGGTCGTCGTTGAGATCACCGAGCGCCATCCCCACTTCGGCGTGAACCCTATCTGGCTGCGCTTCAACGGGTACCAGCGCCCCAGTCAACCCTCCGCCGAGGCGGTTGGGGCGATGCTCAGGCTGCTCGGCCACGAGCCCGAGGTGGCACGCTGGGAACGCCGCGCGGCGGACCCGGATGATCCGGAGGAGGTCGGGCGGCTGGCAAGGCGCGCCTGCATCCCCGAAGAGCGCTGGGCGGAAGTGGGCGCCTACCTGCGTGAGGAGCCGCTGCAGCCCACAGAGGTGGTGGCCTTCAAAATCAGGTTGGCCTAAAGGCCGCTCTCAAAGGCGCCGGAGCAACTCCGCTTTTGCCACCTCGAACTCCTCCTTGGACAGCAGACCGCGCTTGTATAGGTCGCCGAGCGCGGCGATCTTGTCGAGCGGGCTCTCGGAATCCTTGGCGGCCGGCGCGGCGCTCGCGCCAGTGGACCCCCTCGCGGGACGGCGTCTGGCCTCGATTGCGGCATTGAGTGCCCGGCTGACCTCCGCTGGTTCCGCGATGGCCGGAATCAGCAGGTCGGGGTCGTCGCCTGAGGAGGAGATCCTGAGGGTGCCCATGCCCAGCAGGCGTTGGGCCAGGCTGGCCTGCACCCCTATCTCCGCAATCCGGTCGAGAGGTATCTCGCGCCTGCTGGTGCTGACCACGCCGGCAAGGTAGACCACACGCGTGGAGGTGACCACCACCTCGAGGGAGCGGTAACGCAGGTATGCGGCCACGTAATAGAAGGCACAGGCGATGAGCGCCACCAATCCCGCGATCTTGATCATGATGGGAAGCCAGGGGTAGACGAAGATGGCCGCTACATCCGCAATGGCCACGACAAGCATCAGCGCGATCGGCCACACCAGCACCACGAAATGCTGACGGGCGCGCGCCACCACCTCTTCGTCCTCCCCGACGGAATAGCGCCTCAGCCTGCCCAGCATGCACCCAAAGCATAGCCAGCCGCCAGGGCCGCTCCCGGGCCGCCGGATGGCGCAGCCGGGGCGGGCGGAACTAAGATGCTATGGCCCCAGGAGCCTGCGCTCCCCTCTCGCACAAGGAGAACCTCGCGACATGGCAAGAGTTGCCGTTCTGATCGGCGGCGTCTCCCCCGAGCACGACATCAGCATCCTGACCGGCCTTCAGGCGCAGCGTGGCCTGGTCGGAGCGGGCCACGAGGTCGTCACCATCTTCTGGTCAAAGGGGAACGAGTTCCACCTGGTCCCGAATGGACTCGAAGCGAGCCAGTTCGTCAAAGGGGTGCCGGAGGGCTCGGAACGCCTGGTGCTTTCGATGGGCGAAGATCCCGGGTTCTACGTCCCAGCCAAGCGTCTCTCCAAGCCTCGCAAGCTGGCCATCGACGCCGTGCTGAACGCCCTTCACGGGGGTCCCGGAGAGGACGGGTCGATACAGTCGCTCTTCGACCTGGCCGGCATCCGTTACACCGGGCCCAACGCGCGCGGGGCCGCTCTGGGCATGGACAAGCTCGCCTTCGCCGGCGTATGCAAGCTTGCCTCCCTTCCGTCCCTCCCGCGCGTCCTGCTCCATTCCGCTCTGGAGGACCCCGGGTTTCCCGGCCCCTACATCGTGAAGCCGCGCTACGGCGGCTCCTCCATCGGCATCGATGTGGTCGAGGATCTGGCCACCGCCAAGGCGCGCCTCAAGGCCAACGTCCATCTCCGCGCCGGAGCCGTGCTCGAGCCTTACCGTCCTGATCTCGTAGACCTGCAGATTGCGGTCCGCACCTGGCCCCAGCCTGAGCTGTCGGTGATAGAGCGCCCGTTGCGCAAGGGGGCGGGGGGCGAAATTCTCTCCTACAAGGACAAGTACGTGGCCGGGGGCGGAATGGCCGAGGCGCCGCGCGAGGCGCCGGCGAACATTCCTCGCGCCTTGGATGACCGCATCCGCGAAGCCGCTGCGGCCTTGGTCGAACTGGTGCCGCTTCGGGGGGTGTGCCGGATCGACTTCCTCTCCGATACCGTCGGAGAGCTCTACGTGAACGAGGTCAACACCATTCCCGGAAGCCTCTCCAAGTACCTCTTCATCGATCCCCCCGTCGAGTTCGCCAAGCTCCTCGGTGATATGGTCGACGAGGCTCTCAACACCACGACCTTCACCACGACCACCCAGGGTGCCGACGGGACCGTGCTGAGCTCCGCGGCCTCCATAGCGGCCAAGCTGGGCTAGAGCCGGCCACCGCGCCGCTAGAACCCGACCGGTACCCAAGGCAGCGGAGAGGCGCAGGCGCAGGCGGCCTGGATCTCGGATCTCACGCTCTGAGCCGAAGGATGCAGCATGCCCGGCGTCCAGTCCGGACTCGAGGAGAGAACCACCCTTCCCTGGGCGTTTATGAGTGCGAGCGGGCGCGCCAGCTTGCACATGCGGGGCAGTACCCGCTCCTCGAGGCCGGATACGATCAGATCCGAGCCGGCCACTGCCACCGCTCGCCCGTCGAGCAGGACCGGAAGCGAAAGCGTGACCGCGTACTCGTTGGTGCAGGCGTAATCGACATAGGGCCCGGTAACGTGCCTCGTCCCCGTGGATGCGGGGATGCGATACCACTCGGCGGAGAGGTAATCGTAGTGGTCGGGGGCCTCGGGATCCAGGTTGACTCGCAGCGCCTCGGGCGCCGAGGAGGTGCGCCACCACCACCATTCGATCCAGCGTGGCGCATCCGCGAGCACTCCCGGAGTGAAGATGGCACCGGCCCCCTTGACCAGGGACCTGTGACTCTGTAGTAGCCCGGCGATAACCGGCCTGAGCACCACCAGGTCTTCACGCACCGGCTCTCTCCTGGCGCTGAGGACTGCCGCCAGCAAGGCTCCCAGCTCGTCGGCCAGCCCGCCAACCGCGGAAAAGACGGACTCGATCTCGTCGGCAACGTCTCCCAGCAGGTCGCCGCAGATCTCCGGAAGCAATATCACGCTCTCACGCCCTTCCCTGGCGCCGGGGCGAGCCGATACCCCTGAATTCGCAGCTCGACGAGGCGGCGGGTGTCGAATGTGACGCTCCGCTCGGCAAGCTCGGAGGCGGTTGCCGGATCCCGCCCCTTGATCGCCTCCAGCATCGCCGCACGAAGGCTCCAGGCGTGCTGCTGTGCGCCGTCGTTGAGATCGAGCCAAAGCAGGTCCCCGATCTCGGCGCGCAGCCTCAGCTCCTGGACCGCCAGCCGAGGAGATTGGGCCGCGGCGGCGACCGCCAGGCTGAATTCGGCGTCCGCCCGGCGCAGCTCGCTAACGGTGCCTGCTTGGCGAAAGCGCTCGAGGCGCTGGGCGAGCCCCTCCAGCTCGCCATCGACGGCACGCTCGGCGGCGAGCTTGGCGGCCGTGCCTGCCACTGCGCTTCGATGATCCCCCAAGTCACGCAAGGCCTCGGTGGAGAACTCGTTCAGTCGCGCATACAGGCCGGCGGCCTGATTGCGCGGCGAAGTGACGAAGTTCCCTCCCCTCCTCCCGCGGCGCGTCTCGATCATCCCCTGCTCGCGGAGCAGGGCAAGCGCCTCGCGCAGGGTCACCGTTGCGACGCCCATCTGTTCCGCCAGTGTGGCCTCGGCAGGCAGTCTCTCCCCGTCGAGCAGGAGCCCCAGGCGGATTGCTTCGCTCAATCGCCGAACCGCCATCTCCACTCGTCCCGCGGAGTCGTCATCCGGTGAGAAAATGACCCTCGCCGCGGCGGTGGTCAGGCCTAGGTCGCTGGGAAGTCTCCTTGTCGTGGCCAACCCGGACTCCTCGATAACTTTTCGCTACGTCCTCGATGCCCCTCGTAGCGGCCCAATCGAAAATAGCAGTCCGAAACTCAATATTGTGACTGAGGGCACAAAACCTATGATTTCAGATGTTATATTTCCCTCCAGACTCTTGTCGCAACACGACCCTGGAGGGACAATGGCCGATAATGGCAATGGGGTTCCTGCCGTCTTCCACGACGAAGACAAACGGCTGGAAAGTCTGGGGTACAAACCCCAGCTCAACCGAGTACTTGGCTTCTTCGCAAACTTTGCGGTCGCCTTCACCTACCTATCACCGATGGTCGGCATCTACTCGCTCTTCGTGCTCGGCATCGGCACAGGCGGTCCGGCATACGTCTGGCTCACCTGGCTGCCTGTGGCAGGCATGCTCCTGGTGGCTCTGGTCTTCGGCGAGCTTGCCAGCCACTATCCCGTGGCCGGAGCACTGTATCAGTACTCGAAGTTCTCGGTGGGCCCGGCCTATGGCTGGTTCGTGGGATGGTTCTACGGCATAGCTCTCCTGGTCACCGTCGCAGCGGTTGACACAGGAATCGTGGGGTATGTAACCGCGCTTCTGCAAAACCTCTTAGATCGGA
>JAKAEN010000106.1 GCA_021818355.1 Actinomycetes bacterium
AAGGAGGCGCCATCGAAGTTGCGGCCCGACAGAGCCACGAAGAGGCTGCCGGGAGCCACCCGGCGCGAGTCGAAGGATATGGAGGTAACGTCGGGGTCCGCCGCAAGCGGCGCACCGGCCTCGACCCCTGCCTTTCTCAGCAGCTCGCTGAGGAGAATCTCGGCCTCCTTAAAACCCCCGCCATCCAGCGCACCGGCGGCCATCGCCACCGTTCGAACCATCAGCCGGCCCCTAGCAGCGATGAGCTAGTCAGCCGTGCTGCGGCCGGGCAGTTCGTCCCCAACACACTAGCCCCGAAGCGATGCGGGAAGATCCGGCAACCGGCAAAGGTGGAGGGGTGGGAGGCGACCGCGGTCGGGGTGAGCGAAACCGTGCCCGCAGTCGGCGTAGTGGCCACCACGTGGGCTCCCGTGTGGTACAGCGCGTAAGACATGATCTGGGAGAAGACCTTGGCGGAGGTGAGTCCGCCGTAGAGCTGCTGGGGCTCGGTCAGGACCACGATGGCCGAGAGCGGAACCGATGAGTTGGTCGAGAAGCCTACGAAGGTGGCCATGTAGCCACCGGGAACGTAGCCCGGGCGGCCACCGCCGTAAGGAACCGAGGCGGTTCCGGTCTTGCCCGAGATCGCGAAGCCGGGGACCGCCGCCGCCGGCGCCGTGCCGTTGGCGTCGGTCACCTTGGAGAGCAGACCCGTCATCACCGAGGCCACGGAGGCAGGAAGCACGCGGCGGGTGGAGATCGGCGTCGGCTTGGCGCCGATCCTGGAGACCAGCCGCGGCGTGACCAGGACCCCGCCGTTGGCGATCGAGTTGTAGGAGTCGAGCACCTGCATTGGCGTCACCGCCTCGTCCTGGCCGATGGGAACGGAGCCCGGCGCGGTGCCCGACCAGTGGGAGGGCGGATCGAGGAACCCCGGGGACTCGCCCGGCAAGTTCAGTCCGGTCGGGACTCCCCATCCGAAGTTGCGGAACGAGGCGTCGATGGCCTGAGGGGAAAGCTTGGAGGCGATCATGATCGTGCCCACGTTGGAGGACTGCTCGAGGATCTGCTGAGGGCTGAGGATCTCCGGAGCGTGCGTCTCCGCGTCATGGAAGCGCGTGCCGTCCAGGTAGATCTGGTCCGGAACCACGAGCTCGGATCCCGGAGTGATCACCCCCGCGCGCAGCGCAGCGGCGAAGGTGGCGATCTTGGCGACAGATCCCGGCTCGTAGACGTAGTCCACGGCCATGTTGACCGGGGCCTGCTGGGTGTAGCTGAAATGGGGCTGGGGCTGATCGGTCGGGACGGCCCCACTCAGCTGATTGGAGTTGGGCGGGGCTCCCGCCACCAGGTTTGCCATCGCCAGGACCTTGCCGGTCTTGTAGTTGGTGATGATGGCCACTCCCGCCCGCGCCTGGCTGGCCACCATCTCGTTGCTCAGGGCCTCCTCGGTGCGCAGCTGCAGAGCGGAGTCGAGCGTGAGGGTGACGTTGGATCCCTGAACCGGAGCATCGAGAACCTTGGTGCCGCCGGGAAGGGTCGATCCGGAGGGGTCATAGGAGAGGAGCTCCTTGCCCGGCTTGCCGGTCATCACCGAATTGAGCTCCTGCTCGATACCCCCCTGGCCCTGCCCCCAGAGGGAGACGTTGCCGATGACCGACGCGGCCATGGCCCCGTTGGGGCGGACCGTGGCCGGTTCGTTGACGAGATAGACGCCGGGAAGCTGGCCGAGGGCCGCCCTCACCTTGCCGGCCAGCGAGTTGCTGATCTGATGGTCGACGTAGACGTATTGACCCTGGGCAAGCATCTCGGACCGGATGGTCGCCTTGGGAATGCCGAGAATCTCGCTAAGCCTGGCGGCCTCGGCAATGGGGTTCTGGATCATCAGCGGATCGACCACCACCGTCGACCGGGGAACCGAGGCGGCCAGCACCTGGCCTGCCGAGTCGAGGACCGAGCCTCTCTCCGGGGTCATGCTGACCAGCGAATACCCCTCCTGGGAGGCCAGGCTGCGGTAGTTGGCGCCCGGAAAGACGGTGACCTGCACCAGACGAACCACCAGTACCAGCGCCATAAGCGATCCCGCCACGCGCAGGAAGGCGATGCGGCGCCTGGAGACCGGGAGCCAGGAGAGCCCGGTAGCGCGAGTCGGCCGGGGCCGGCCCGCCTTTTGCCCGGGGGCGGGACGTGGTCTTCTCGGTGGAGCGGAGACTGCCATCTAGCCCGCGCCTCCCGCCGTGCCGGTGGGTGTGACAAGGGTCAGTCCGGAGGTGGTGGGCGGAGACGCGGGGGGCGCCGTGGTGGTCGGCGAGGTTGCGGAGGGGGCCGTGGTGGTGGGGGTCGTCGTCGCAGCGCCGGCGGCGGGAGCCGTGGTTGCCGTGGTAGCGGTGGAGGCCTGGGCGGCGGAGCCGGCAACGGTGGTGGAGGCCGCGGGCGGCACGGTGGTGGCCGTGGTCGGCGGAGTAGGCGTGACTCCGGATGGCGAGTAGTAGTAGCTGTACTCCTGGCCCTGGGCGGAGTAGGTGGAGCCGGGCTGAGTCGCGGCGGCGATGCCCGCGCCGGGGGCGAAGACCATGTGCAGCTGGCTCTGGGCGATGGCGGCGATCCTGGCCGGCGCACTCAGCTGCTGGTAGGTGGCGGTGAGGATCGCGTTCTCCTTGTTCAGGCTGGAAAGCGCGGGCTGCATGTTGTCCGAGTGCAACTGCATCTTGGCGATTTCGGCCCGGACCACGACCGAGACCAGCGCTCCGGCGGCGACCAGCGCCACCGAGAGAAGGACCAGGAGGCGCTCGGCCAGCATGATGCGGCGATTGTGGCGCAGCTCGGCTCCGGTGGGGACCGTGCGCAGGCGCTGTATGCGGTGCTGGGCGGCTGGGCCGAGGCGCCGGAGCTCCTCGCGCTTGGAGGTCGTTGGCTGCTCCCGCTCGACACGGGGCCTGGCCACATGCGCCGAGTGCGCCTTTGCATGCTGGGCGCCGTGGCGTGGTGTCTTGGGCTTTGTGCGCTTGGCCGGCTGCTTCGGCGGAGCCGGCGTCACGGTGGCGCGCGCACGCTGCCTGTGCTCAGCAAGCATGTCCGCCGTCAGGACGCGGTCCAGCGCCTCCTGCTCGGCCTCGCGCGCGGCGACCCAGTCGGCAAAGGAGCCGACCCCGCGCCGTTGCGCTCTGGGGAGCTGCCTTATCTCGGCCATTACAACCCTCTCAATTCCGCAACCGCAATCGGCTCGATCATCTCGATGGCCCGCAGCTTGGCCGAGCGGGCACGCGGATTTGCGCTCACCTCGTCCTCCTGAGGCCGGCGCATTCCACCCAGGCGGCGCGCCACGACTTGCGCCCCGCACACGCAGGGCAAATCCTTGGGGCAACGGCAGCCGCCCTCGGTCATCTCGGCGAACGCGCGCTTCACGCGCTGGTCCTCGCCGGAGTGGTAGGAGATCACGCACACCCTGGCGGGCGGAGCGAAGACGGCGGGAATCTTCTCGAGCAGCTCCTCGAGAGCCTCCATCTCCTCGTTCACCTCGATGCGCAGCGCCTGGAAGACCTTTGTCGCGGGGTCGATCCGCCGGCCCGCGTAGGCGCGGCCCACCACCTCTGCCACCACCTCCCGCAGGTCAGCAGTGGTGGTAAGCCTTCCGCCGGCCATCGCCTGCTTGATGCGCCTGGCCAAGATCCGGGCGTGGCGTGGCTCCCCGTTCTCGGCAATCGCCCGCGCCAAGACGGCCTCGTCGACCTGGCGCAGGTATTCCGCCAGGTTGAGCCCGGTGGCGGCGTCCATCCGCATGTCGAGGGGCCCCGCCTCCCGGAACGAAAACCCCCTGGAGGGATCGTCGAGCTGGCGGGAGCTGACTCCGAGGTCGAAGAGACCGCCGGCCAATGGCCGGTCGGCCATCCACTCCCGCACCCCATCGTCCGCCAGCACCTCGTCGAGGTCGCGGAAGCTCGCCCGCCGCAGTTCGGCGCGTTGGCCGAATTCCGCCAGGCGGCCGCTCGCGAAGTCGATCGCCACGGGGTCGCGGTCGATGGCGATCACCGCGAGGGCCTGGTTCCCGGAAAGCAGCGCGGCGGTGTGCCCACCGCCGCCAAGTGTCCCATCGACCACAACTCCGGAGCTCGCCGAGAAGATCTCGAGAACCTCGCGCCACATCACCGGGGCGTGGTAAGCGGAGTCGAATCCGCCGAGGTCGGCCTCAGGCATCCTCACTCCCCCGGTAGGTCTGCCAGTTCTCGGGTGACCACAGCTCGATGGTCTCCAGAGCTCCGATGACGAGCACCTCCCTGGAGAGCCCGGCGAATGCGCGCAGGCGCTGCGGAACCGCCAGGCGGCCATTGGCGTCGATCTCGGCTTCGAAGGCCTCGCTGGACCAGATACGCACCCGCCGCCGGACCGCCTCGTCGCCCATGTCCTGGGAGAGGAGCTGAGCCGAGAAGCGTTCGAAGTCCTCGTGCTTCCACACCGCCAGGCAGGCGTCGGAGTACTGGGAGCGGGCCACAACGCACCCCTCGCCGAGGAGGTTGCGGAAGCGCGCCGGGAGCGTCAGGCGACCCTTGGCGTCGAGGGTGTGTTCGTGAGTGCCGATGAACCGTGTCGACGGCGCTTCGGTCACTTTCACCCCCGATCCTCCGCTCAGTGGACCCACTTCGATCCCTTTTGGACCACTCTACACCATTTTCACCCACCCATCAAGAGCAAAAACCCAAATAGGGGCATGTTTGTTCACGGCGCGTCGTGGCGTATTTCACTGAGCGTGGCTCCCGGAAGGCCCGACCTCCAGGGGTGGCACAGGGCCGGCAATCATCCCCGTGCCCAGGGGACCCTGGGTAGAGCGTGACCTTCAGCCCGGGCCCCGATGAGGCATCCGACCTCGCGACGCGCAAAGGTGAATGGATTCCCGGCAAGGCCGCCGAACGAGGCGCCCGGACGGCCCTGCCAATTCGGCCCGGCGGGCTAGAGCGCCGAAAGGCTCGCTGCGATGGCGCCGGCGAGGAACCTGGCGGTACCGGCACCGCAATCCGCCCCGGCCGCGACCAGGTCGGTCACCAGCCCCTCGAGTGCTTGCGCTCCGCCGCTCAACTCCGGGAGCAGCGCCTCGGCGCTCAGTATGGCCGGGAAGTTCAAGTATGCCATCGTGTGGAACCAGGCTCCGTGGCCGCTGCGGCGCTGCGACATGCCCACCAGCTTGCGCCCGCCGAGCAGGATCTCGCCGGAGGCCCGGCCCGCGAAGCAGACCTCGGAAAACTCGCCGCCCTTGGACATGGCGCCTGAAAAGGCCTCTGCGCCGCGCACGCCGATCAGGGCCAGCGCCTCGGACCAGGCGCCGGAGATCGGGGCAAAGGAGCGGGAGACGTCGTCGATCAACAGGGGATCCCCCGGAGGGAGCCCGATGTCGATCCACACCGCCCCACCTCGAACCACCACCACTCCGGTCCCCCCGGAGGAGCGCCTCGCCAGCTCGAAGCCGTGCCGGGCCACGAAGCGCTCATGTCCCTCATTTAGGCGCTGTGCGGAGCCGAGAATAAGGGCGTCGGCGCCCGGTTCGCAGAGCCACACCTGCCTCCGGGTCGGAGCCGTCCTGTGGGCTGCGTGGATTTCTGCGGCGCCGGCCTCCATTGCGAGGAGCGCAAAGCCGGATCCCATCACGGCCAAACGCCAGGACCGGAAGCGGCATGCCCCATGGCCCGCGGATCCGGCCCGCGCCGGGTGGGCCGGTCCGGGCACCTCTCGGCGGGGGCCGCGTCCAAGATGGGCCTGGGACGCGCCTCGTTGTCTTGACTTGAATCGGGCATATTCAGGTGCCGGCCCGTCTCGCGATCAGCCCCGGCATTCGCCGCCGGTGGCGGCGTACTGGTGGCCTTGGGGGCCGGTTTCCGGCCCTCGAATATACCAGCGGGGCCTTACCTGTCGACAAGGCGCCAACGGCCATCACGCGGAGAGGGAGGACTCCCCGATGTAGGGGAGCCAGTCCTCGCGCGGGTTCCCGAGCAGCCATATCCAGGCCTTGGCCCGCGGCTGGCTGGGGATCCTCTTCAGGACGAAGTTGGTCTCATGCAGGAGCCGGTCCTCCTTGCGAGCGTTGCACGGCTTGCACGAGGCCACCACGTTGTCCCAGCTGTGGCCTCCACCCCGGGATCTCGGCACCACGTGGTCGATGTTCTCCGCCGGGGCCCCGCAATACTGACAGCGGTAGTTGTCGCGCGCGAAGACGGCGCGCTTGGTGAGGGCTACGCGCTTGGGGAAGGGAACCTTCACGAAGTAGAGAAGGCGCACCACCGACGGCTCGGGAAAAGCCTGGCGCTCGGAGTGGAAGTACGACCCGGTGTCGTGCAGCAGTTCCGCCTTGTCGCAGAGGATGAGCGAGAGGGCGCGGCGCGTGGAAACGACGGAGAGGGCTTCGTAGCTTGCGTTCAGCACGAGAGCCCTCGTCATCTCACCTACTCAGCTCGTCGAGGCGGCAGTCGGCAGGAGGGCGAAGCGCGTCAGGGGCTTGGCCAGGGGATTCACAGCGATGTAGAGCTTGGGCTTCCAAGGTGGGCTCCATCGTGCTTCAAATAAATCCTATAGCCACAGCTGCCGCTGCGTGCGACACCAATGCAGGTATTCCAGCAGATCGCGGGTGGGCGGCATGACGTCCCCATTGCCGTAGACCGTCTCCATCCGGAAGCGCAGGTAGCGCATGTCGGGCACCGGCAGGTACGGGGGCCTCGCGAACCAGTCACGGCGCGCGAAGGCAAGGAGCTGGGTGAGGGCGATGCCCCACAGCGAGGGTCGGACCGCGACGTTGGACCCGGCCACCAAGGCCCAGGCCGCCATCCTCAGGACGCGCCGCCCCTTGCGCGACAGAAATCGCAATGCCGCCCTCCTTCGAGCCGGGCCGAGACCACCCGGTTCCAAAGCCTAATTGGCGCCCCGGAGCCTGCCCGAGGGACTCCGATCCCTGCAAAGGGATCTTGGCCGCCCCCTAGCCCTGCTTCACACTCTGGGGGGTTTTGGACCATGGACCGGCGTCGGCGCGCGGCTCCTTGGGAAGGCCGAGCACCATCTCTCCAAGGATGTTGCGCTGCACCTGGGAGGTGCCGGCGTAGATGGTCCCGGCCCTGGCGTTGAGAAAGACCATGTCCCAGGAGTTGGAGGAGTTGGGCGCGCCCGAATCGTCGGTACGGAAGGCGGACGAGGGGCGCCTGCCGGTGGGGCTGAGGGCGCGCGCTCCGAGGATGTCCACCGCCAGCTCGGTCACCACCCGGTGGTACTCGCTCCAGTAGAGCTTGGCGATCGAGGACTCGGGCCCTGGCTCCTGACCCGCAAGCAGCGAAGTCATGGCCCGCAGCCCCAGGTAGCGCATGACCTCCACCCGCGAATAGCACCAGGCCAGGCGGTCCCTGATCACCGGATCGCGATTGGCGCCGGTCTCGGCGGCCAGGGCCAGCAAGCGCTCGAGCTCGTCCTTGAAGCGGATGGCCAGAGTGGCCGCCGCCTCGCCGCGCTCGTAGCCGAGCAGCGTCATCGCCACCGACCATCCCGCTCCCACCGAGCCGATCACGTTGGCCGCCGGAGTGCGCGCGTCGGTGAAGAAGACTTCGTTGAACTCGGAGTCCCCCGAAATCATGCGGATGGGGCGCACCTCCACGCCGGGCTGGTCCATCGGCACCAGCAGGAAGGTGATCCCCTTGTGCTTGGGGGCCTCGGGGTCGGTCCGACTGAGCACGAAGATCCAGTTGGCGAGGTGGCCCGCCGAGGTCCAGATCTTCTGGCCGTTGATGACCCACTCGTCTCCATCGAGGACGGCGCGGGTTCCGAGGTTGGCCAGGTCCGATCCCGCGTTCGGCTCGGAGTACCCCTGGCACCACTTGTCCTCGCCGGAGATGATGCGCGGCAGGAAGTGGCGCTTCTGCTCCTCCGTACCCCAGTGAAGCAGGGTGTTGCCCACCATCTGGATACCGAACGCGTCGTTGGGGCCACCTATGGGCACCCCGGCACGGGCGAACTCCTCGGCCAGGACCACCTGGTCCACCCAGGGGCGCCCTCCCCCGCCGTATTCGACGGGCCAGGTGAGCGCCAGCAGGCCGTTCTTGTAGAGGGTCTCCCTCCAGGAGTCGGTGAAGGAGGCGACTTCGTCCTCGGGGAGTCCCCCGGTGCCCTTCCAGTCAGCCGGAAGGTTCTCGGCGAGGAAGGCTCGGATCTCGGCGCGGAAGGCTTCGGCCTCGGCAGGATAGTTCATGTCCATGCCTTGAAACCTATACCAAGAGGGAAGGCCGTCAAAGGCCTAACGTGAACTCCCACCTGCCGACGCGGCCGGCGCGGGAATCAAAGCGAGTTTCAGGCGTCCTTGGAACCGAAGCGCTTACGCAGCTTGGAGCCGATGTCCTTGGTGCCGCCACCGCGCTGGGAGCCGGTCAGTTCAGCCCAGCCGGCCTTGCCCAGACGACGCAAGTTGCGCTCGAAGACGATCGCCGAGGCCAGCATCACCGCGAAGCCGACGCTTCCCAGGATGGCCGAGATGGAGAAGGTGAGGATGGTGAAGGCGAGGCCGATGATGAAGGTCAGCGCGGACCATTTGCAGTTTCGGCCCGCGTGCTTATAAACCGTCTCCTCGCGGACGCGCGCGGCAAAGCTCGGGTCCGACTCGTAGAAGTTCTTCTCAATTTCACGCAGTATGTTCTGCTCGTGTTCCGAAAGAGGCACCGCGCTCCTCCTTGAAACCTACGCTGCCGGAACCTGGCCGCTCGTCTTATGGGTACATCCTACATCGCGCACCCCTGATTCATAAGTCGGTGCAGCGTAGTTGTTGCTTTATGCCCTAATGCCCAAGGGTCCTATTCCGCCGGCGCGGCCAGAAGAGGGATCAGCCTCTCGCGCACCGCTTGCTCGGCCTTCTCGATCTCGGCGCGCGTCTCTCCGTTTCCGGCGACGAGAACCACCTCGAGAGCGTCGGGACCCATTGCGGCCTCGGCCGCGTCCAGCCTCTCCGACTCCCCCTCCGCAACCACCAGAGCCGCGATTCCGGATCCCTCGAGACGGACCAGGTCGGCACCCGCCTCGAGCATGGAGGAGAGGTCGGCGGCAAGCCTCGGACGCAGGTCCGCCAGCACCACCACCTTGAAGCCGGCCGATGCGAGCCTG
>JAKAEN010000107.1 GCA_021818355.1 Actinomycetes bacterium
CGTTCCACCAGCGCCGGCTGGCGCTCGAGGAGCGCCTGGCCGAGGTCGAGGCGAGCGAGTCACCCAGGAAGGTGAGATGGTGATACCTGGTACCGATACGAGGCGGACGCGGTCGAAGGGGAACTGAGGCGGGATTGACTCATGAGCGGTGCGATGCCCAACTTGTCAACTATGCCGGACCTGGTTCCTATCGGCATCTTGAGGGTGCTTCCACGGGAAGGTGAGATGGTCGTACCCGGTGCTGATTGAGAGTAGAATTGTGTACAAATCGATCGTCTCGTCCGCTTGTTGTCCCAAGCGGAGCCGGATCGCGATGCCGAGGGAGGTCGGATGCTCCTCGCAGTTCTCGTCCTTGCGTGTATGCCCGTTGCTGAAGGCCAAGCCACTGCGACACCTTCGCCGGTGCGACCGAGGACCCCGACGCCTGCTTCCCAGCCGTGGCCGCCTCGACCACAGACCGTGAAGGAGCTGAATCTTGGCGTCGAAGAGTCCGAGGTCGCACCGACCGCAAGGCGGCGCTCTTTGAGCGACGTCGCGGCCGGTGTCCACGTGAGCCAACCTGCGGGGGTGCCGATTGTGATCGTAGGCCGGCCGAAGCCACCCGACCCAGCGTCATTTGGCGCGTCGGCCGACCCAGGCGTCGCAGCGTCGCCGGACACCTCGCGACGGCTGGCCGCCAAGCGGGCCCTCGCCGGGGAGCTTGCCACACTCGCCCCGAAGGCTTCCGAGTTCAACACAACGATGCGGGCCTACTACGACGCCTGCCAGGGGAAGTACACCGAGAAGCTCACCACTGAGGAGCGCGCCGGCGCCGCAGCCGGCGCGGACGCGCGGGTCGGCGCCGTCGTCGGCACGGGCCCGCGAGGCGCGGTGGTCGCCGCGGGAGCCAGCTACGGCGAGTGGGGCGCGGCCTGGGTGCAGCGGAGTGTGCGATCGGAGAGTCTGGCAAATGAAACGACTGTCGAGTGCCGTACGCTGCAGAGCAGGGCGCAATCACTCCTCGGCGAGTTGACCACGGCCCGCGACGACGCGCTGCGGCGCGCGCGGACTGCAGGCACCCTTCCGGGTGACGAGCGCGAGGTACTCAACGGGTACGGACTCAACTGGTGAGAGGGACCGGTAGGATCGCTGGTTCCGATGGTTCCGAGGTGCCGATCAGGAGGCAGGACAGGATCGGCCGCTCGGCGGCCGACACAAGGCTCCGGCTAGGAGGTTGGGGCCCCATAACGCAACAACGCAAGCCTGACCCCATTATGGTGGGTACTGATTTTTGACGACCGAGGCTGGCCGGGCGTAGGATCACAGGGCAACTCATGTTTGGCCGGATGACGGAGGCCACCTTGTGACCAATTCTGAGAGCGCCTCGGCAGTGACCGCCACGTCCGAGTTCGAGAAGTACCGACCGAGAGTCCTGCAGCTACTCCGGTTCCTCGAGGGCTACGTCAAGCTCAAGAGTGCAAGCCCGGTTCGAGACGTGGCCCAGTTTGCGAATGACGGCCTCGTGCTCTGGTTCGCTGACCTTCCCCGGGAGAACGCGGTCTTCTGCCAGGCGTGGTCCGAACCTGCCGAGGGCCAGTCGGACCTGTGGCTGCGAGTCCAGAAGCAGGAGCTGCCGCTTTGTCCGCCGGTACCCGAGGAGCTTGAGCCCTGGGTTGACCTCTCGGAGGTACAGCGATCAGGGGGGCCGCCGCCCAAGCTGAGAGCCGTGGCCTTCCTGCCGTTCCCATCGGTGAATCCCGAGAATGCAGGTGTTAGCTCTCCCGGTGGAGAAGACGGCGCCGAACCTCAGAGCAATCAGGTCTGGCAGCACCAGATCGAGGATCATCCGGAGGTCGCGGAGCGCTGGCAGACATATCTGGAGAGATGGGACCGGTGGTCGCAGGATCACGCCAGGAAGTCGGCCATCCAGCGTGTGTATGCCTCCCTTTACTCGGCCTATCAGAAGCACAAGCGGATGGGTGAGGAATACGAGCTGATCGTCGGGCTGGGGCTCTTGATGAGAGACCAAACGCGTGGCCCGGCGATCCGGCGGCACACGCTCGCGGCACAAGCGGTGCTCGAATTCGACGCGAAGAAGGGGATCATCTGCCTGCGATGCCCTCCGGCGCCGGGCGGGGCTCGCGTGCAGGTTGAGGATTTCCTGGAAACTGATGAGGCGCCGCTCCCGGAGGCGCATGACCAACTGGAGAGTGCGCTGTCCGTTCTCGGCGATGCCATCTGGGACCGCGCGCAGCTCCTTCCCATCCTACGCGGCTGGGCGAATTCGATCCCACCCTCTCCCGGGCCGACCTTCTCCGAGGCACTGTCAATCCCGCCTGGCGTTGTGGGCATGGCGACCCTCAGCTGGTCGCCTGCTTTGATTCTCAGGCGGCGAACGCTGCGCGGCACGCTCGCCCTGTACAGGAGGCTCATCGAGGCCATCGAGAATGGGGCGCCGATCCCCTTCGGACTGGCGCGTCAGGTGGACTACCTCGACGACGAGAACAGAAGGGCCGCCGGACTCGACGGAGAGCAAGGCCCTGCGGCTGCGCCCAGTGACGCCGAGGAGGTCTACTTCCCACTCCCGTCGAACGATCAACAGCGAGCCATTGTCGATCAGTTGGGCAGGAGCCGGGGTGTTCTCGTCCAGGGGCCTCCCGGGACCGGGAAGAGCCAGACCATCGCGAACCTGATATGCCACCTCCTCGCCACCGGGAAGCGCGTCTTGGTTACGGCCGAGACGGCGCGGGCACTGGCCGTCTTGAAGGAGAAGATCCCCCCGGAAGTGCGGGCCCTGTGTGTGAGCCTGCTCGGCGCCGACGAGACCTCTTTCTCTGAGCTCAACGCCGCAGTCACCGGGATGAGCAACAGGCATGCCCAGTGGAACGACGAGACCGCGGCCGCATCCGCGCGGAAGATCCGCGACCTTGAGCGGCGACTGTCGGAGTCGAGATCCCAGCAGGCCGGTCTCTTGCGGGAACTCCGCACCTTCCGAGAGGCAGAGGCCAAGGAAGTCACTGTTGCGGGCGGGGTCTACCACGGCACGGCGGCGGCCATCGCAAGGAGTGTGGGCGCTGAACGCGACGGCCAAAGCTGGTTGTCCGCCCAGGTTGAGGGCGACCCCCCGCCACCGCTGTCGAACCGCGAGGCCGTCGAACTGCTGGACCTTGTCCGTGAGTTCAAGACGACCGAACCGGCTCCAGGGGCCGAGCCGCTGCTGCCGCTGTCTGACCTGCCGACGCCTGAAGCGTTCGCGGAAAGCGTCGCGGCGGAGTCGGAGGCAAGACGTGTCGCCGACAGCTACCAGGCGCAGCGCGAGGTCCCGACGTTTCGTGGCCTCTTGAATGCAGGCGTCGCGGAAAGGACGAAGATCCGCGAGAATGTCCAGGCGTTTCAGGCAGGATCCGATGCGCTTCGTCAACGCCCGGAACCCTGGATAGGCGACGCCCTGCGGGCGGTTCTAGGCGGGGCGGGTGCTCCGTGGGAGGTAAGGGCCGAACGGACAAGGACCCTCCTCTCGGACGTACGAGAGTTTCTGCGCCACGGCCAGACGCCGACCGTCAAGCTTCCGCCCGACATGAGCGAGGACCGAGTCCGGGCGGACGCCGCTGCGGTCCTGGCCCACCTGCGGCGCGGCGGGCGATGGTCGCGGTTTGGGATCCGCCCTCGCGCCGTCCGGGGTCGCTGGTACCTCCGGTCGCAGGTCTCCATCAACGGATCCGTCCTGTCGACGGCGGAACACCTTGGAACCCTCATCCGGTGCCTGGACGCGAGGCATGCCGTCGCAGCTGCTGAAAAGCTCTGGCCTGGGAACGGCGTTGCGGAGTTGCCCCAGTTGGAGACGCGTGTCGCCACCTTGGATGAGAACCTCCAGGCGCTTGGCCAGGTGTTCGAGCTGTCCGACCACGCCACGCAGATCATGGTGCGACTCGCCCAAATGGAGCCACCGATACCGCCGCCCACCTGGTCGAGGGACGGTGTTGGTCTGCTCCGAGATGCGCTCGACGCCGCCGACGCGGAAGACCGAGCACGGCAAGCCAGCGCCAAGCTCGACGCGGCAACGTCGATCCTGCGAGGCGCGTCCGTTCGTGGAGGCGCGAGCGGTGCTATTGAGGCCCTCCTCGACGCGGTTTCGAAGAGAGACCCCCAAGCGTGGTCCGAGGCGCACGGGTGGGCTCAGATGGTCCAGGCCCGCGCAGCCAGGCTGGAACGTCTTCTGGCCCTGGCGTCACGCCTCGCCAGTTCGGCGCCCGAAGTGTCGCGCGCGCTGCACGACTCGTGGGGCGACCCGGCCTGGGAGCCGCGCCTGTCCTCGTTCGAGGCGGCATGGCGGTGGGCCGTCGCTGACCAATGGCTGGCGAGGAGGCGCAACCCGGAGGAGGTGCCGCGCTTGGAACGGCGGCTGGCCGAGGGGCGGCAGGAGGAGGCCAGGTTGCTCGCAGCCCTTGCCGCCGAGAGGGCGTGGAACCACTTTCTCTCTCGACTGACGGTGAGGCAGCGGATGAACCTCGTCGAGTGGAAGAACTCGATCAAAGAGATCCGCAAGGGCACCGGGAAGGGCGCAGCGGCCCACCGAGCCGCCGCTCTGCGGAATATGGCGGTGTGCGTTGAAGCCATTCCGATCTGGGTGCTTCCTCGTTACCGCGTCATGGAGGCGCTCGACCCGAAGCCCGACCTCTTCGATTGCATCATCGTCGATGAGGCCAGTCAGATGGGGATCGAGGGCCTCTGCCTCTGGGGCCTGGCGAAGCAAGTCATCGTGGTCGGTGACCCAGAGCAAATCAGCCCGTCCGGTTCGTTCATGGCCCTCGAGCCCATTGCTGCTTTGGCCGCCAGGTTCCTAACGGACATACCGTTCCCGACGGCCTTCGGGTCCAGGGCCAGCCTTTATCGGCACGCGGAGCGATTCAACCTGAGGACTGTCCTCCGGGAACACTTCCGGTGTGTTCCTGAGATCATCGGGTTCAGTGACCGACTCTGCTATGCCCCCAACGGCACTCCGTTGATCCCCCTCCGGAACTACGAGCCCGCCCGGCTCGAGCCGATCCAAACGCGGTTCGTTCGCGACGGTGTGCAGGAGGGAAGGGGGTCCAACGTCGTGAACCGCCCGGAGGCCCAGGCCGTGGTTCAACAACTTTTGGCCTGCACCCGGGACACGGCCTACAAGGGGAAGAGCATTGGGGTGATTTCGCTCCTGGGCGAAGCGCAGGCGCGCCTCATCGAGCGGATGTTGCTGTCAGCGCTTGGGCCTGAAGCGATGGAAGAGCGGCGGCTGGTGTGCGGCGACGCCTACGCTTTCCAGGGAGATGAGCGCGACGTCATGTTCCTGTCGATGGTCTCCGCGCCGAACGCACGGATCGGCGTGCTCGGGGGAGAGGACGCGAAGCAGCGGTTCAACGTCGCAGTGAGTCGCGGCAGGGACCAGGTTTGGCTCTTCCACAGTGTGGCGCCTGAAGACCTCAGCGACAAGTGCATGCGGCGGAAGCTGCTTGATTACTGCCTCAACCCGCCTGAGGAGGATTCGGGCCAGGCTACCACGTTCGAGTCCGAGTTCGAGCGCGATGTCTATGACCGGATCAGGGCGAAGGGTTACCGAGTCCGGACCCAGGTACCGGGAGGCGATCAGACCACAAACGAGTACAGGATTGACCTTGTGGTTGAGGGCGACCGGGCTCGGCTCGCCGTCGAGTGCGACGGTGACACGTGGCATGGCTCGGAGAGGTACGAGGCCGATATGTATCGCCAGCGCCAACTGGAACGCTCGGGCTGGAGCTTCATCCGGATCTGGGCATCGGACTATTACCGCGACCCTGATCGATCACTCGAACCGCTGTGGCGGGAGCTCGACCGGTTGAGGATCGAGCCGGCCGGGATGCGCCCACCGAGAGCGGTGCCGCCGAGCCCCGCGGAGGATCTCGAGACAACGGATGCGTTGGAGGTTGTGCCAACTGCGGGTGAGGAGCGAGTGACAGCCGGGGCGAGAGCCACGGACCACGAACAATCCTCTTCTAGCGCCGACGTGCCTGCCGAGGATAGCCCCCTATCCGACGTGGATGAGGCGCCGGCGGCGCGTGCCACAGCAGTTCAAAGCGCAGCCGTCCGCCCGATGGGCCTGAGCGTGACGACGCCCGTGCCCAGCGGGGACGCCGAGTTACTCGCCCACTTTGAATCGGTCTCGGCGCTCGAGTGGGCGGACTTGGCTCAATGGGCGAAGCTGAGGAGCCCATGGGACGCCACACGCAAGAGGTTCATCGTGCACGTCAGCAAAGCACTGATATCCGGCAAACAGCTCGACGATGGCCAGCGGATCTGGGCCGCCCGCCTTCATAGCCTTGCCTGCCGCATTGGCTTTCACCCCCACGTAAACAAATCAGGCGCCAGCCCCCAAACTGGGCAGCAAGATCTGCCCTTCTCCGAATAGGCGCCCCGCGCTCGGCGCCACACCCTCCCTCTCCAGGACAGGTATCCCATTCGGGCTCTTGCTTGGCACGCCTTCCGTGAGAGCAAGTCGGAGTGGAAACGGCGATTCGACGAAGTCGCGGGTCTCCGCGGCGGGCAGGATGCGCCACCAGCGCTGTCGACGGGCGCGTCAATCTAAATCTTGGAGTCGACATTCGGCACCGAAAGCGCTCGCCCCGTCCCCAAGGGGTAATATGGGCTCGCGTCAGCAGCGTTCCACGAGCGGCATTCGTCGCTCGCCGCGGGGTTCGTGAGCAACGAAGGGAACTCGGCCAATGATTACGCGACTCCAGATTAGTGGCTTCAAGAACCTACACGACGTTGAGCTGAGGCTTGGGCCATTCACCTGCATTGCCGGGCTTAACGGTGTAGGTAAGTCAAACGTGTTCGATGCGATTCGGTTCCTTTCCCTCTTGGCCAAACACCCCATCACCGAGGCAGTCCAGTTACTTCGCGAGACAAAAGGTCGTACCGCCGACCCCAGATCCTTGTTCACGGCTTTTGGAGACTACCGCGCCGAGGAGATGAGATTCTCGGCTGATCTCATTCTTAGGCGCGAAGTGGAGGACGACTTTGGAGTCTCCTCCAGCGCCGCGATTTCAACTGTTCGCTACACCGTGGCCTTCAGGGTCAACCAAGACGAGAAGCCGGACCGCCTTGAGCTGGTGGAAGAGAAGCTTCTACCCATCGCGCAGGAGCAGGCTCGAAGGTCTTTGGGGTTCAAGGCCTCGCCCGCCTTCAAACGTTCTGCGGTTTCCGGGAGACGCGCGGTCGAATTCATCTCGACGATCCAGGGAGCAAAGGGGCCCCAGATCAAGGTACGTCAGGAGGGCCACGGTGGAAGGTTGGTGCCCGCCCCGAAGTCCTCTCGGACTGTCCTTGGAGGCCTCGCCTCGAGCGACTTCCCAACACTTCTTGCAACCCATCGCGAGATGGAGTCCTGGCAAACCCTCCTGCTTGAACCCACGGCAATGCGTGCGCCTGCTGACTACCACGATGCGCGCGTGGTCAACCCTCGGGGCGGGAACCTCCCTGCCGCTATCGAGCGGCTCCGGCGGCAGGAAAGCCGCCCGGGCCAGGTTTATGCCCAGATTGGGAATCGGCTTGCCGAGCTTCTCGACGACGTTGAGGATCTAAGGGTTGTGGATGACGAGAAGACGGAGACGCTCACCCTCGAGGTGCAGAATCGAGGGGGTGTTTTCCATGCGGCCCGCTCGCTCTCGGATGGCACGCTGCGCTTTCTTGTTCTGGCCACGCTTGCGATTGACCCTGAAGCAACGGGTGTCATTTGTCTGGAAGAAGCGGAAAACGGGATACACCCGCAGCGCGTAGAGGCCATGGTTGCGCTGCTGAGGGACATTGCCGTTGACCCTGATCACGCTGCGGGTCCTGACAATCCGCTCCGACAGGTCTTGGTAAACACACACTCACCCCTCGTGGTTCAGCACATCTCGGCAGACGATATCGTGTATCTCGAGACTGAGAAGATTGTAATAGGGGGTCAGTCTGCGGAGGTCGCGACCACTCGAGTTCCGAGTCATAGCTGGCGCGCGGCAGTGCAGAAGGGGGCCCCTCCAATCCTGCCTGGTCATCTCTTGCCATACTTCAAGCTAACGGCGGGCAGCAAAACACCGGAGCAGCTTTGGCTGCCATTCGAGACAGGCGTCAGAACGAAATGAAGACTCTCGATTATACCTTGGTCTGCGACGGACCCAGTGACCGATCACTCCTGCGTGTGATCGAGTGGGTGATCAGCGACGCACTCAATGGAAAGGGGATCGGCACGAGGGGACGATTCGCGGATCCACGTCTCTCAGCAACCAAACTGACTAGCCTCACAGAGAGAGTCAGGTACGGCGTCGACCAGTTCCCTTGTGCAATTCTTTTTGTGCACCGCGATGCTGAGGCCTCCCAACCAGCTGAGAGGTTGGGCGAAATCAGTGTTGCCGCTGGTGCATGTGGCGTTGATATGTTTGTGCCGATTGTGCCAGTGAGGATGACAGAGGCCTGGCTCCTGATCGATGAGGCGGCCGTGCGACGTGCGGCAGGAAACCCCAATGGCACAGTTCCGTTGGACTTTCCGAAAGCACGGGACCTCGAACATCTACACAACCCAAAGGAAGTGCTCCACCAGGTACTGGTCCTCGCGAGCGAGCACAGCGGCAGGAGGCTACATTCGTTTAGGCAGCGAATGGGCATGCACGTTCACCGCGTGGCGGAACTGATTGGTGATTTCAGACCCCTAAGGAGTCTCGAAGCGTTTGGCGCCTTCGAAACCGCTACGAGGGCGGCGCTCAATCGGGTGCTCCAGTAACGCATCCCGGGTACCACCATCTCACCATAACTGACGGTATCTTCGTCGGCACCAGGTATCCCATTGGTAAGTCCTCGCCCTACCCCGAGAGGATGTCGTTGAGTGACTCGGGCGAGTGACTCGAAATCTGAGCTGAATCCGATCAGGTGAGGTCGTGAGGGAGGGTGGCGGTCCCGGGCGAGGCGATCGCCCGTCTCGTGGCCTCGAGGACGTAGCGGTGCGGGTCGACGCCGGCGAGCTTGGAGCTCTCAAACAGCGTGTAGAGGATCGCTGCGACCTCGG
>JAKAEN010000108.1 GCA_021818355.1 Actinomycetes bacterium
CGAGACCAGGTTGATGTTCACGTAGACGATCAGGTCGCTCTCCGCCGCGCGCCTGGAGATCTCCACGTCCTCGCCGTGCGCCGTCTTGCCCAGGTAGGTGAGGCCGTCGGGATCCTCGGCGTCGTGTTGAAGCAGCAGGCCGCGGGGATTGAAGGCGTCGTATACGCGGTCTCCGAGCGCGTGGCGCAGCTCGGATTCGGTCATGCGCCTATGCAGCGCCAGCGCCGCGATCAGCACCACGTCCTCGACCCCGGCCCGCGCGGCGCGCTCCAGGACGCGCTCGATCACGAGCGACCGGACGTCGGGCGCCTCCATTGGAGGGAGCGGCAGGGAGACGTCATCGAAGGCGATGGTCAGCTTCATCCCCGCCCTGAGAAGAGCCGAAAGGGGTTCGCTGTCGCCCACCGGGTTGTCCAAGGCCTCGTCGATGGCGGCAACCGGGTCCTTGAGGGCGGGAAGGGCCTCCGGCGGATAGAGCACACGGGAGCCCTCGGGAAGTTTCTCGAGGCGGAACCCTTCACCATGCCAGAAGAGAGTGCCTGGGTATGACTTGTCGACGTTGAGGACGAAGCCGGGTCTCGGACTCAATCTATGAACCTTTCTGGCTGCTGCGCGATGTCTTGGCGCGCGGGTCGAAGGCGATCTTCACGGCTGAGCGCCTGCCTGCCGCCAGCGCGTGGTTGACGGCCTCTTCGAAGTCCTCGAGCGGGTAGACCACGCTGACCAGCCTCCCGAGATCGAGCGGGCCCATGGTGTTCAGCGCCAGGTCGAAGGTGCTCCACTCGTGGCCCTGATGCACCTCATGGCCGTAGGCGTAGGTGCCGGCAAGCTTTAGCTGCTTGTGCCAGAGCGCGCTCAGGTCCACACGCTGTGGGGATGGCATTCCGGCCAGGACAACGGTCGCCCCGGGGTTGGCCAGCTCGAGTGCCGCCTCGATTGACTCCGCGCTGCCGACGCAGTCGAAGACGATGTCGAATCCGCCGCTCACCCGCGATCCGACCTGCATGGTGCGCGAGAGCGAGCGTGCTGCCCGCCGCGCCTCGTCATGGCTGCGGACGACCTGGGCGCCGAAGGATGCGGCCAGCGCCGCCTGGTGGCTGTATCGGGCCAGCGCGGTGACCGATCCGGGCTCCGCGACCGCCTTCAGGGCGGCAAGTGTCAAGAGGCCAACGGTTCCCGCTCCCAGCACCAGGACGTTCTCTCCGCCGGACAGGGATGCCCCGAGGACGGAGTGCAGGGCGCATGCGAATGGCTCGGTCATCAGCGCCTCGGCGTCGCTGAGTTCGTCGGGCACCGGTGTGAGCTGGCTGTAGTGGGCGTAAAGGGACTCCGACCAGCCACCTCCCGTCGAGGAGCAGTAGCCGATCTGGACTCCGGGCTCAAGCTTCCCGGCCACGGTGGAAGTGCACTGTTCGGGATGCCCGGCGGCGCACTGGGCGCAGAGGTCGTCGATTCCACGTGCGCGGCAACCAAGCACCGCCTCGACGACGACCCTCACCTCCTCGCCCTCGCGTCCGGGCATCTCGCGCGTGGTGGCGACTATCTCGTGGCCCGGGACGAAGGGGAAGCTGGTCAGATCTTCGAAGTAGCGCGAGGACTTGGCGGTGAGCAGCCCAAGGTCGGAGCCGCAGATGCCCGAGAGCCTCACCTCCAGGGCGGCGTAGCCGGAACCGGGGGAGCGGAGCTCGTATGAGTCGTTGAGCCTCAGGGAGGAGGCGCCGGCCCGGTAACGCGCGCCCAAGGCGCCGAGCGCCTTGGAGGCCGCGTATTTGGAGGGGGAGCGGTCGAATACGAGCGCTTTCACAGGCTCCTCCCGATGGGGAGCAACAGGGGAGAGTGGCCTTGCTGGCGCTGCCAATTCTCGACCGGCCAGCCCCGCTTCTTGGCGATCTGCAGCAGTTTGGGCTCCGGGTTGACGGCGACCGGGTAGCCGACCGCCTCCAGCATCGGCAGGTCGGAGGTCGAATCGGCGTAGGCCACCGCATCCTGGGTGGTGATTCCGTAGGAGCGGGCGAAATCCTCCACCAGCAGCGCGCGCGCCTCTCCCGTGGGAGGCGCCACGTCCAGGTTGCCGGTAAGCCTGCCCCGAGCGTCCTCGGTCATCGTGCAGGCCACCACCTCGTCGAAGAGCGGGGCCAGCGGCTCGATCACGAAGTCGAGGGCTCCGGTGATGAGAATGGTGCGATGGCCGTGGGCGCGGTGACGCCTGATGCGCTCTATTGCCTTGGGGAAGGCTTTCTTGAGCAGGTAGCCGTTGAAGAGATCGTTGCTCTTCTCCTCCAGGGCGGCGCGCTCCGCGCGCGAGTAGCGGCGGTAGAAGCTGCGCAGGAAATCGCCTCGGTCGGCGCGGTCGACGGCCATCAGGTTCGGTCCCTCGGCAAGCAGCGCGAGGGCGAAGAGGGCCTTCTTTCCGATTGACAGGTCGCGGGTGGCGTACCAGGCGAAGGCGTCGACGACGTTGGAGGCGATGACCGTGTTTTCCAGGTCGAAGACGGCGATGCGGAAGGTGTCGGAGAGGATCTCCTCGGTCTGGCGGGACTCCCGGCGGGAAGACGTCCCCTTGCGGTCCGGGGTGGTCTTCACGCGCGCATGGCGCACGACCGAGGGGAGGTGGACCTCGGTGACGAAGAGGTCCCAGTCGATGAGGTTGGGATCCAGGAGGAAGTCCTCGGCATCGGTCTCTTCCAGCTCGGCCGCGAGGCTCAGCAGGTTGGCGACGTCGAAGATGGCCTCGGTCTCGGCGTAGGAGCCGTAGAGCTCAACGTAGGAGAGCGCGCGGCGCACGGCCTGGCGCTTCTCGTCCAGGTCGGTGACGAGCTCGGCCCGTTCGCCGCGCAGGGGGAGCTTGCGTGCGATCGCGTCCACCAGGTCCAGGTTTCTCGACAACCCCGCGAGCTGGCGCTGCACCCGTCCGCGGCCGGGGAAGTTCCACTCAGGGACCTGGATGGGCTGGCCGTCGGCGTCATAGACGGGATGTTCCTGGAACCACTCTCTGACCAGGTCGACCAGCCGCTTGTAGCGCAGCGGGTTCCTCGACCCCGAGGCCACCTGGTATACGGGTATCGCACCCGGCTCCGGTGCGGGACGGGCGGCGGTGGCGAGGATGGCGGAGGTCACGAAGTCGACCGGGATGACGTCCAGGATGCCCTCAGGCACGCCGGGAAACTCCTTGAGCAGGCCACGCGCATAGGAGACGATGATCGGCTCGGCCATGCGGAATCCCTTGATCCAGCCCGCATAGGGGTGGATCATCGAGGACTCGATGATGGAGGGCCGCACGATGGAGATGGTCAGGTCCGAATGGTCTCGGGCGAGCAACTCCTCGCCGAGGGCCTTGGTGAAGGTGTAGGCGTCCGGCCACCCCAGCGACTGGGCGCGGGACCGGCCGATCTCGACCAGCCGCTCGTCGACCCACTCCTGGCGGATCTTCTCAAGCTTCTCGGCCAGGAGCGGACCCCCCGCCGCACCGAGTTCGTAGCGCGCCTTCTTCTCGAAGGAGGCAAGGTTCTCGGGTTCGCGCGACTCGCTCTGCATCTTCGCCTTGAGTTCGGTGGCGAAGGCGACCTCCTCGTCTATGGCGGGAATGGGGGAGAAGCGGGTGTCGCGCAACAGCCTCTCGGGGGCCAGCCCGCGGCGGTAGCCGGCGACGTAGGAGGTGGAGACGGAGATGAAGTGCTTGCCGGCCGGGTTGATGCCGGCGGTGGCGCAGGCGAGCTTGATTGCCGAGGCGACGTTGGAGGGGCCCAGCAGGTTCACCGAGACCGCGGAGGGGAGAGGGGAGTCGAAGCTCACGGTGGCGGCGGAGTGAATGACGAAGTCCGCCCCGGCCAGGGCGGCGAGACCGCCCTCGTCCAGTCCAAGCGCCTGCTTGGAGACGTCTCCGGGAACCGCGCTGACCCGGGCGCGCATCTGGGCTTCGAAGTCCGCACCCAGCCTCTCCTTCAGCGGGCCGAAGGCGTCGTTCTTGACGACTTCGCGCCAGGCGCGGTCCATGGCGCTCGAGCGCCTGCCGGGCCGGACGAGAAGGATGATCTTGGAGTCGGGGATGGCGGCGAGAATCCGCTCGGCAAGTGCCGTGCCCAGAAAGCCGGTCCCGCCTGTGACGAAGAAGGTCTTGCCCGCCAGGCGCTCGGCGATCATCCGTGCGCCTCCGCCGGCCGAAACACGGGTGTGCAGGAGGGGGAGCGGTTACCGCTCGCCGGCTTCACTGGATTTGAGCGCATGCGCCTATTTCTTCCCGGACTTTTCCGACTGGGAGTTGCCGACCGGGCCCAGGCGTCCGAGACTCCCGAAGCTGGTCCCCGTAGGTGCCGGCGCCGCCTTGCCCTTGCCCCTGCCCTTGCGCTTCTTGGGCTCGGTGTAGCGGCGGGAAGTCGAGGGCGCGGCGGAGGAGCGCGCCGAGGTCGACTCGGCCTTCTCGCCGCGGCGCACCGGCTTGCCATCCTTGGACCTGGGCTGGAAGTTGAAGCGGAAGCCCACGAAGGCGGCGTAGGCGACCGCAGGCATGCCCAGTATCACGTACTTCCCCCACGGGCCAAGCGCTATGGCCAGGCCGGCGAAGCCGACGTAGATGCGCCTGCCGAAGGCGACCGTCACCGCAAAGAGCGCGGCTATGCCGACGCCCTCCAAGGCGATCAGTAGCGGGTTCTGCCCCCCGGCGACCTTCTCGTTGATATGTGGCAGCCAGAGGCCGAGGAAGATCGCGGCTGAGTAGATGGCCACCACAAAGCCGATGAGCTTCTCTTTGGTCGAGATTTTGCTTCGCACGTTTCGCTAGTCTAGGTCGACGCGCCCCGAGCCCTGGGCGCTTTGGCGCCTCGGCTGCGAAAGCGTCTAACGGCCCAGCTCGTCGCCGATGCTGAGTGCCCCGCCCGAGCCGATCCCGAAGTAGCGCTCCGCCACCGGGCCCAGCGCGGGACCGGAGAGCAGGCAGACCCCCGAGAGCACCAGAGGCGCGATCATCGAGGCCTCCGATACCCCGCTCGTGCACAGGCAGATGTTGCGGCTGAGGGCGAGCGTGGCTATCGATGAAAGCTGGTTTGGCGCGGGAGCCTGCAACTCGCGTGCTGCCTCGGAGAAGGGGAGGGTCCAATAGGAAATCGCGGGTGCCAGAAGGTCGTAGAGCCTGACCTCCCGCTCCTGCACCGAGTTGACCATCAGCTCCGCGCCGTTTGCCGCCGCAACCGCCGCCAGGTGCTCGATGTAATCCGCCGATTGCCCCAGGCGTAGCGCGGATACCGAGAGGACCAGTGAGAACCCGGCCGGGGCGGCCGAGCGGAAGGCCGCCAGCTCTTCGGCCAGGTGCTCGAGGTCGTCCACCCGCAGCGGCTCTATGTCGACCAGCAGCTTGGCGGGCCTGCCCACTCGCTCGAGCAGCAATGGCCCGGCCTGGGCAAGAAGAGAGATGAGGGCAAGGGGGTCGGCGGACTCAGGGGCTCCCCCGGCCAACTGGGGGCGGACCATCTCCAGGCGCGGCTCTCCTGCCCGGGCGATCAGCTCCGAGAGCGAGCCGGAGTCGGTCTCGCCTCCCGCCCAAGCCATCTCGGTTGGGGATCCCGGCGGCGCAGGTTCGCCGGCGGAGTCGCGGAAGCGCAGGCCGGGATCGGCGAAGGAGATGTCGGCGGCCGTGGTTCGCCGCCGGGGCTGGCCCTGGCTGTCGTAGTTGCGCAGATCTATGACGGTGGAGTCGTCGTGGTCGCGGCCCACGTAAAGGGAGAGCCTGGCACGACCGCTCTCCTTCGAGCGGTACATTGCGGAGTCGGCGTGGCGGAGAAGCTCGGTCCCGTTGGTACCGGGCCGCCCGATCGCGATTCCCATGGAGGCACCCATTTCGATGCGGTTCGGGCCCACCAGGTAGGCGTCGTTGAGCCTGTCGAAGGCACGCTTGGCGATTTCGATGATGGCGTCGTGGCTGGGCGCGTTTTCGAGCAGCACCACGAACTCGTCCCCGGAGAGGCGGGCCACGGTGTCGGTGTCACGGAAACAGGAGGTGAGTCGCTTGGCCACCTGCACCAGGAGTTCGTCGCCGACCAGATGGCCGAAGCGGTCGTTCACCTGCTTGAAGAAGTCGATGTCGATGAATATCACCGCGGTGACCTGATCGGAGCGCTCGGCCTTGGCGGTGGCCATCAGCAACCGGTCGTAGAAGAGCTCGCGGTTCGGCAGACCGGTGAGTGAATCCTTGAAAGCTTTCTCGCGGTATGCCTCGAGCCGCTCCATCTCGGCCATGCGCAATCCGATGTTGTCCGCCGCCAGAGTGGCGGCGATCGACCAGTCGGCCGCGATCGCGCGTTCGCGCGCGTCGAAGAAGGGCCGACCCGCGGAGTGGGTGGCGGTCGCGATGCCCACGAAGCCGGCGGAGGTGGTGATGGGCACCATCAGGAATGCGCGCTGATCGACCAGCGCCCGCACCAGCGGCGTGTACAGAGCCGTGTCCCCGGGTTCCACGAAGAGTGGCCCGTCACCCAGGAAGACGAGATCCGCGCCGGGCAGCGAGGTGAGTATCTGCCCCTCGAGCCGGTCGAGGAGTCGTTGCCGCCGTGCGCGGTCGGGACCGAAGAACCGCACGTCGGCCACGCGGCGTTGGGAGTCGAAGATAAGGAAGAACGCGTGCGACAACCCCAGGCTCACCGCAAGAGATCTTGCCAGGAAGTCCCCCAGCTCCTCCGTGGTCGAGATCTGCGCGGAGGCTTCCAGCATGGGCTGCATGCCTACCCAGGCGTTGTGACGGAGCGAGCGCTCCCGGTCGTCGAGGATTTGTGCGACCACCAGGGAAAGGTGACTTATGAGCAAGGTGGCCGCCTGCTCGTCGCGCACCATTGCGCTCCCGGGGCCCTGGGGATTGGCGAGAAGGATCATTCCCAGCGGAGTGCGCATGTGCTGCACGGGCAGAGCCAGGAACTCCCCGGTGATTCCGAGTGCCTCCCGCACCGAATCCGGAGGCCCGGCCGACGAAGAGGCGTCGGCAAGCAGCGGCTTTCCGGATTCGAGCGCGGTCACCGCTTCAGGCCATAGGTGGGCGACATGTTCAGCGTTGGGCTGGATGGTTACCGGCCCATCGGCGGTCGCCGCCAGAATGTGCAACGGGAGCAGCCGCTCACCGTCCAACGAGTAGACCGCGGCCACGCCATAAGCGAGCGAGTCGGCCAAGAGGGCGCATACCTCACCCATGGCCACTTCGGCGTTGGTGCCGCGGCTCAGCGCGGAGGAGATGGCCAGCACTAGCTGTGTAAGGGCTTCGTTCTCGCTGCCTCGGCGGCCGGCTACGAATTCCGCAACGATGGCCGAGAACTCCGCGCCGAGCTCGTCGAGACTCGGGGAGCTCCAGGGGCGCGGAGCGAGCAGCACCATGGCGAAGCGGTCGCTCTGGCTGGGAACTATCAGCGCCTGGTCCGCAAGGGAAGGCAGGCCTTCCAACTGGTAGTAGTCGGCAAGCGCGCCGAGTTGTTCATCTCCCAGGTTGAGCATGCGTGGACGCGCTCCACTTGCCAGCCTGAGCAGATGCTGCTCGAGGGTTCCGGCCGGTAGAAAGTGAGGCGCATAGGAGATTGACGTCGTGACCGGCGGGCGCCCGGTTCCCGCAGGGCGCTCAACTACGGTGCGCTGCGCCCAGGCCATTATCTGACCGCCCGGTTGATGTTCTAGGACCAGGCCAAGGGGTGAGTGGGCGAGTCGCATCGCGCCCTCGAGGATCTCGGAGAGCGAGGTGGCAACAGGATGGGTGTAATCCCCATCAGTCATCGTCACCTCCAATGCGGACCCTGCGACCGTTGCGACACTTGGGGAATTTGCGTTCTTCCCGGACTACTACTGTATGCGTAAACCGAGGTGCTTCGCACGTGTGAATGGACCAAATTTGCACGGTAAGTGACGAAATCACCACTACTGTGAGACCGCACCGCCCATTTGTGCCGTTTCGCGCGCACGATATTTGGGACACATGTCAGCACTTTGCGTGGCAGACAAGCCGCCTGTGTCCAGCCCGCCAGAGGGAGCGCCGCGGGGGGACGGCGTAGCAGTCGCGGCACTATGCTCTATGAGCGTTGACTAGGGCGCTTAGCTCAGCTGGTTAGAGCGCAGCCTTCACACGGCTGAGGTCGGGGGTTCGAGTCCCTTAGCGCCCACTTCTCTGCAAAATCCTCAGCACCACGAGCGTCAGGGTCGAAGACATGGCAACTCCGGGGCCTGAAGCGAATCACGCGGCCTTGGGAATGATTGCTGCGTGCAAGGGTGTGGCGCGCGGTCGACCAGGTGCGTGGCGGCACTCGCGGCCGGGGTTGCTCGCACTCATGACGACACTGCCGGGACGTCCCTACAACGGGTTGTACGGGTTGGATAACGCTGGCGCCTCGGCGGATGCGGCTACTCTCGCCGCAGAGTTGGCGGCGAGTGGCGTGTCGTGGTGCGCAAGGCTTCGGCCTTCGACGCCTGTCCAGGTTGACGCCGCTCTTCACGATTGTGGGCTGGTCGAAGAGGATCTGATTCAACTGATGGCGATCTTCGAGATGCCCCACGAGCCCGCACACATGCGCAGTTCAGTGCTGGAACTTCGGACGTGTGGACCACGGGACCACGATGCAATCGCAAGTGTGCTGGGCGCCGCCTTCGGCACGTCACCCGCGAGTGCCTCGATGCTCTTGTCGCCTGATCACCTCTTGAAGGGTGGCACCGAGTGGCACCTTGGTGAAGTCGATGGCGTGCCAGTGACATGCGCAATGGCTGTGACGGCAGGCGACGCCATCGGAATCTTCGCGGTTGGGACTGTTCCCGATGCGAGGGGAATGGGCTTCGGATCAGCGGTGACGGCTCGAGCAGCACGTCATGGTCTTGCCAGGGGCTTGAAACTCGCAGTGCTCACCGCGAGCCCCGAGGTTCAGAGCGTCTACGAAGGGATTGGCTTTCGGGTACTGGAGAGCTGGCGCCGACTCGTGCCTCCGCAATAGGCCGCAGTCAAACCCGCCCCTCCCCC
>JAKAEN010000109.1 GCA_021818355.1 Actinomycetes bacterium
CGGTGCTGCGTGGGCCTTTCGGATCTGTTCGAAAAGTTGCACTTTGGTCCTCTTGGTCATGACCAAGCTTCCCAGCTCACCGAATCAACGGCGAACCCCATCCGTGACAAGGATCGCGGATTTTCCCCACTCCCGATCACCGAATTTCCCCACTCGAGAACCTCGGCGTACCGCTGCTGAGGTTACTTCGTCATAGCTCAGTTCACCGCCTTTCTGAGTGCCTCGGTGCGGGCCCGGTGGCTGCGCATCCGGTAGCTCTCGCCCTCGATGTTGAAGACGACGCTTCTGTGGAGCAACCTGTCCAGCATCGCAGCCGCCACCATGGGGTCATCGAAGATCTTCCCCCAAGAGGCGACGCCGAGATTGGTAGTGAGAACCGTGGAACTCTTCAGGTAGCGCTGGGTGACAACCTGGAAGAGCGCGGCGGCAGCTTCGCTTGGAAGCGGGAGATAGCCGACTTCGTCGACGATCAATAAGCGCGGCCCGGCGAAGAAGCGCATGGTGTTTGCCCATCTCCCTTCCATGGCCGCCCGGTGGCAGCGGCTGTCAGTGGGGACCCCAGATGGCCATCAGTGGGGACTTCTCAGTGGCCACGGACAAAGATCCCGTGCCCAGATCACAAGTCTGGAGCAGCGCGGACCTTCGGATTCGCGTGGCAGCCCTTGAATAAAGCATCGCCTCCAAGGAGGCAATTGGCCGTCCCAAGGACGAAGAGAGCCTCCCCGAGCTACGCGCCCTCGCGTAGCAAAAGGTGGGGACCCATCTCGACCCGCGATGCCGAGGGCTTGCAGGACCTCGGCATCGCGGGTCGAAGGGCCAGACATCTAGGCGGCGGGCACTCGCGCATCAGAACCTGACGGTCGCCGGCTCAATTGCCCGAGTCCCGCTGTCGGTTTCGATCTGGATCCGGCGGGTCTGTCGACCGCACTGCTTTGATGACGGTGGTCCGAGAGATCCCCAGTCTCTCTGCAATGCAAGCGTGGGGAATGCCTTCGGCAGCCAGCTTCCGAATAATAGCCCAATCTTCCAAAGTGATCACCTTCCATTATGAGGTGTTCACTTTTCAACGTCGAAAGTGTTCAGTTTTCAAGCGTTGCCGACACCTTTGGCCAGCTTGGCCTTAATTAGCCGATCGCGTCCTCGGACATCGCCCGGCGCTACCGCGAAGCTGGCCGGCGCGAGATCGCGAGGGATTCCCCTCTCGATCCACGGATAGCGTGAAACCGCCTTGCGCCAACCCGTTGAAACCGCTCTTGCGAAAACAACCCCCTCGAGCCGTATCAGGAAAGGAACGGCCGCGAAGGCCGCTGCCCACGCAAGTCCCTCCAGCACGTAGAGGCCCCTCGCCTCGAACGACGCCACAATGAGCCTGGAGGAGATGAACAAAAACGTCCCCGGGCAAATCCACGAAATAGCCCTCACCGTGGAATCCCAGAAGCGGTTTTCATTTCCATCCCCGGCATCTCTTCTGTGCGGCATCCCGGGATCTCTGCGCGAAATGTGACCATCTCGCCACTGCCAATTCCGGAACACCCCAATCAAGAGTCCAAGAGTGACGCTGACGGAGAGGGAGGCGATGATATGCGACACATGGCAGAGTGCCAAGACCACGCCGACCAAGAGCGCGATCGCCAATGCCACCACCATCCTGAAGCTCATCGACGGCTCCTTTGACCTCGTTCCTCGCTCACAATACTTACACCCGAAAAGGGAGTGGCTGCCAGGCTAATTGAGAAACCAACCAGTCAGCCAGCTACCAAGAACCCCGCCCGCGCAGTAAAAAGCCCAGTCGGCTCCTTCGATAGTGAAAGTCGTGAGTGTTCCAGCGCTAATGTAGGTGCTCAACGCAACTAGGGCTCCCGAAACAATTACGCCAGCCAGGCATTCGACAGTCGTCTTCGTCGTTCCGTTGACGATCGCGGTGATCGTTAGAGTTCCACTCTGCGACGTCGTGGAATTCTTGATCGAGTACTCATATTGGAAATACTCGACCGTGCCGCAGGTGCCGCCGGACTCGCAAATAAGCTGCGGCTTGATCGGATGGAACGCCTTGCCATGCACACCGGAAGTCTCGCCGAGAAACTTGAGCGAGACCTGAGGCTGCGTCGTCGTTGCCGATGCAGGTCCCGCAGCCAGGAAGATGGACCCGGGTGCAAGGAGCAACGCGAATAGCAGCAGTGCGTTTCTCCAAACTCGCGCGTTTCGAATTCTTGAGAATAGTGTCTTGGGTTTGTGCATTTGAAAGACCTCCCCACGGTCCACTCCGACTTGAAAGCCATGCGCCACAGGCAGCATTGCCATCGGATCGGCAGCAACGTTAGCACCGCGCCGGGGGCGAATACGAGGAATTTAAAACACATGTAGTAGTAGCGAATCGAAACTATTGTCAGCCAGGAAGGCGCGAATACCCCCCGGCTGCACCGTGACCGTAGCTCCGAATGCGGCCCCGCCCCGCAGGCCCCTCAGTAGGCCGGCGTACTCGACAGCCGACTCCGATGTAAGCGTGTTGCTGGGGATGCGCCGTGCGGCCTGCTTGTCGTCTTCCTCTGCCCTGGCCATCACTTCGCCCATCACGTCGGCCACGAAGGCTTTGGTCTCGCCCTCGGCGTCGGGCTCGACATCGTCCAGCGCGCGCCGGACCAATGACCGCTTGTGAGCGACCAGGTTCATCATTGTCTCGTCAACGGTCCCGCGCAGGTACAGGTAGTAGGGCTGCACCGGCTCGCTCTGGCCGCGGCGGGCCAGCCGATCCTCGGCCTGGGCGAGAGCGGAGGGGGTCCACTCCGGCTCGAGCACCGCGAGGTCCGCGGCTGCGGTGAGTGTCACCCCGGTCCCACCGGCCGCGGTGGAAACGACGATGAGCCTCTCGGAGGGCTCGCGCTGGAAGCGGGCGATGGCTTCAGTGCGCTGACGAGCGGAGTGCGCTCCCTCGATCGAGAGGCAGGAGTAGCGCTCGGCAAGAGAGCTCACGATCTCCTTGTGGTGGGCAAAGACGACGAGCTTGTGACGTGGATCCTCGGGATCAGAGTGCGTGGCCAAATGGTTGTCGATCCACGCCGCGGCTGAAGCGAGCTTCGCCGTAGCGGCCAGCACTCGCAGCTTGTTCAGTTCCACCAGGTACTTGGCGGCAGCCGCACGCATGGCGGCTGCCTTGGCGGCGGCGGTGGGATTGCGGCCGGCCTCCGCGGCCAACCGGGCTGCCTCGGAGGCCAAATAGCGGACGATGTCTTCCTCGGCCCGGCGATAGTGGCTCATCACCTGAGGGTCGGGGTCGAGGGCCACCATCGCCGGCTCGTTCTTGACCAGCCAGGGAAGCGCGGCCGTGCGCAGCCGGCGCACCACACAGCGGGCGCGCAATGCGATGCGCAGCTCGTCCAGGTTGGTCGCTCCCGAGGTGTCCCAGACCAGCTTGTCCTTGACCGGCCGACGGTAGGCCCCGCAGTAGCGGGTGACGAAGCCCATCCAGCCTCCGAACTCATCGAGCCGTCCGATCAGCTCCAGCTGGGGGACGAGTTCCACCGGACGGTTGGGAATCATGGTGCCCGAGCAGAGGATGACGCTGCCGGCGCGGCTGCGGACATCAGCGGCGAGCTCCTGGGCGTAGGCGGTGCGGCGCGACCCCTTTACGCGGCCCCTGGCGTCCAGGGAGCCGGGAGTCTTCAGGTAGTGGCTCTCGTCGAAGATGACCGCGGCCGGCTCCCAGGAGGAGAGCAGGCCGGCGTGTGCGTGCAAGAGCTCATAGTTCATGATGAGAAAGGTCGGACAGGGTGGCGCTGCGGCCTGGTTCAGGAACGAGCCGAGCTGGTCCACCGAAGTGCCTTCGACCTCGTGGGTCCAGACCCTGCCATCGACGACCGCGCGAGCTTCCTTGGCCCAGACCGCCTTCACCGGAGCCAAGGTGACCACGACTACCTTGAGGGCTCGGGCCGCCAGGACGGCGGCGATAGCGGTGCGGGTCTTGCCGATTCCCATGTCGTCGGCGAGCATCACCCCATGCCGGCGGGGCAGCATGTATTCGACCGCAGCTCTTTGGACGTCGTCTATGGCCTCGTCTTTCAATCCAGGGATCCGCCAGCGCCGCGAGGGGGCGAGCGCCAGCGAGGCCGCGTAGGCACGCTCGCCGGCCGGAGTCAGAGCCAGGTGGCCGTCCACCTTGGGATCCACCTAGCGGTGCGCCTGGACCGTCGTGGACAGCCAGGAGGCGAAGCTGTGCAGGGGGTGGATGGTCGAGGCCAGCAGCCCGGGGGCCGTGTAGTGGGAGATCACCAGCCGGTGCAAAGTGACGTCCCCGAAGAAGACGACCAGGCCCAGCAAGCCGAGAGCGACCACGTGCTCGCGGACGGAATTGGTGTGGCCCAGGACAGGGAAGGCGATCTTCCGGGGCAGCGGCCAGAGCAGCGGCACTCCGCCAGCGGTGGCCATGTCGCCAACCAGATGGACGAGGCACCCAAGGGCGACAAGCAACCCGAAGCGCCCAGGAGAGAGCGAGGCTGCGGCAAGGGACCCCGCCCCGGCGGCCAAGGCCCAAGTGGCAATGGTCGACCAACGCAGCACCCGGGGAATAAGCGCGCGGACGGTGAGGAGGGCGAAGGCGAAACAGATCAGCCCCTCAGCCAGCCGGAAGTGGGCCAAGAGCATGGCCGCCAGTCCGAACACGGCTGCCCCCAGTAGGGAGTGGGTGGCGTGACGATGTCCGCCGGCCAGCTTTCCAGTGGCCCAGCCCACCAGGCGGGTGGCCGGACCGCCGACGCGGGAGACGGTGGAGCCGTCCTCGTCGAGATCCGGCAGCAGTGAACCCCCCACTCCGACCACCAGCCCCGAGAGGATAGAGGCTGCGGTGGGGTGGGGGAGAACCAGGCCAACGCCGAGGATGACCGCCGCTCCGAGTGCGGCATGGCTACGTCCCATCATCTTTGCATCACCCCTTCGGGGTGACGTTGTGGGCGGTCGGCACCTTGGCGCCGGCGTGAATCCAGATCGCATGAACGGTCGTGTAGACGTGGAGACAGAAGTGCTCGAGAGGAGCGATCGCTCCGGCCGGGCCTCCAACGTGGAGCACCCAGCCAATCGCCGCGGCCAGTGCCAACAGCGAGATTGCCTTGCGTATCATGACTCCTCCTAGCTTTCGCTACTGCCCTACGCGCTGACCCTGGTGAGTGCGTCGTAGAGGTTGACGGTCTCTTCGGGAAGCTCGAAGCCATCCGAGGTGGAGGCGAGCTCCTGCCACACCTGCCGTACCGCAGCCGCACCGTGGCGGGCCGAGGCTGCACGAAGCAGCAGCCTGCCCAAACCGGCGTGCCAGGGCTGGATGCCCAGACCGCGACGGATGAGATCTTCGGCTTCCTCTGGGCGGGCTTGGGCGAGCAGCCACTCGGCGGCCTTGGCCAGGTTGTCGATGACCATGGTCTCGACCAGATAGCCCACACCGTCGGCTACGAGCCAGCTGGCTCCATCCAGATCCGCAAACGGCTTGCCGCGGACCAACGAGGCGGCGATGAGCCAGTCGCTGGGGTCGTCGCTCTGCGAGAGGCTGACGAAAAGATCCAGGTCGGTGCGGATCTTGTAGCCCAGGGAGATCTTGCCTTCGGCGCGCAGGAGGTACTCCTCCGCGTCCGCCCCCTGGCCACCCAAGGCGCGCCTGGTGAGCGATACCGCGTTCCAGATGGTCCCATCGGCAACAGCCGAGGCTCCCCAGATGGCGTCGATGAAGGCCCAGACGCTGGCCTTGCCGCCGTGTGCCGCCAGGTAGGAGACGATGCGCTTCGAGCGGCGCTCGAGCTCCTCGGCCGCCCCTTCGACCTCGAAGGGTCCGAGCACCTTGACCATGACGGTCTCGGCCTCGGGTGTGGCCTGAGCGGGCTCGGGCAGCTGCAGCTCGGCGAAAGCCTCAGCCTCGATCGGCTCGGCTTCGGCCACCGCAGCGGCGACGAGATCGCGTCCGGGAAGAGCGAGATCCTCGGGCAGCAGGTTGGGCCGCAGTTCGGCGAGCTGGGGCAAACGCAGCATCGTCTCGTCCAGATCCCACACCTCGGCGGCGTTGGGGGCGTCGGCGAACATCAGTACCGCGAGTCCTTCGCCAGTGACGGCCAGGTCGCGCATCTCGTCGGCGATGACTTCGCCGAGTTCGTCCAAACAGAGGATGACGGTCGCGCCACCCAGAGATCCGGCCACCCGCGCCGCAGAAGTGGAAGCGGATCCACCTCCGGCCATGGCCGCCGCGGCCTCGGTCTGGGATGCCTTGGCGACCTTGAGAGCCTCCTTGGCGTCACGCAGAGAGCGCACGCGATCGGCGTTGTTGTCGGGAAGCGAGAGCCTGCCCAGTACGTAGACATTGGCCATCGAGGCCCAGGGGTCCCAGAGGAGCTCGGAGACCAGGGCCCGGGCGAAGTCCCGGCTGGTGACGTCGTTGGCGCCGGTGACCGCTATCGCCCCGCGTTCCTCGAGATTGACCAGCTCGGTGCCGATCTGGGAGGTGCCGATGGAGACGAGGGCCGGATAGGCCGGCATGTTGAATAGGAGCGATTCTTCCGCCTCGCTGACCGGGCGGGAGAGGTGCCAGCGGGTATCGCCTGGCCAGGTACCGAAGCCCTCGGGGATCGCTTCGCCCGCCATGGCGGTAACGATCACCGACTCTTCCGAGACGGTGAGGGTCTCGATCCGGGGCGCCCCTGCGGTTTCCAGAAGGTGCAGAGCGGCCGCGACGTCGGAGAGCCGCGTCGGGTCGAGGTGCTGGATCAGCTCTTCCTCGAAGACCCTGGCCCGCCGCGTTCCGAGCGGCATACGGAATCCGATGGGGCGCTTGGCCGCCGAGCCCTTGCGGTAGCGGGAGAGAGCGTAGAGAAGAGCCCCGCCCAGCAGGCCAACGCCGGCAAGCTCGGTGGCGAGGCGGATGGCGTTCTGCCGTTCGGCCGCGATGCGGGTCTGAGAGATGCTCGCGTTGGCGGAGGTCGGCGACTTGGAAACCGAGGGAACCAGGGTGGTCGAAGGCTGGCCGCTGGTCACGTTGGGAACCAGGTCGGTTACCGGTGTGACGGGAGCCGCGGTGACAGAAGGGACCAAGTCCGTCGCAGGAGTGACCGAGACCGGACCGGAGCCGACATCGCCGACCAGATCGACCGTGGGGGCAGGCTGGGATACTTCGCCCACCAGATTGACCGCCGGGGCTGGGGGAGTGACGTCTCCCACCAGACTCACCGAGGGGCCAGTGGAGGGGTTGGTGGGGAGCATGAGGGTCCAGCCGGGGATTATGGTGCCGGGGTCGGACAGGCTCTCGCCGTTGGCCTGGGCCATGCCCTGGTTGGCGGCGAAGATCCCATGCCAGGCTTCGCCCGAGCCGTAGTGGCTCTCGGCGATCGACCAGAGAGTGTCCCCGGCCTTCACGGTGTACGGAGTGGCCGAGACCTTATAAGAGGAGAGCTGTCCGGTGGCTGCCTTCTGGCCGTGCTGGACGGAGACGACCGCGGTGCGCTGGGAGGCGAACGTGGCCGCAGCGGAATGGTTGGTGGTAGTAGCCGCCCCCGCATGTCCGAGCATGACGAAGAGGGGCCCGATCAGCAGGGCGATGAGCGCCTGGTAGTAGCCGAAGGCCGCCACGCGCTTGGATCTGCCCCGGATTTGGGCGGTTATCTCGATTCCCGCGCCCACCAAGAGGTAGAGCCACAGGCCCCAGCCCACAGCTCCCAGGATGTGCGGCCACGCATTGGCCGGGATCTGGTGGGAGAGCACGTAGCCGAGATGACTTGGCGAGGGGATGTTTGACGGGACTGGGTCCGGCGCCAGCCGCGACAGGAAGAAGGGCGGGGCAATGAGCATGAGCACCAGAATTGCCAGCCGGCCAGAGACGTTGAAGACCTTGGAGACCGCTTTCATCTCTCCTCCTCGAGAGGTTGGCGCCGAGCTATGTATTTGGCGCCGCTTATTAGATCGGAACTTTCCGCCAATATGTAAAGTGATTGGTTTCTTGGAGTGAGGTGATCTAGCTGGGCCTTTGCGACCAGTGTGAGTTGTCCGTCCGTTCTTGGGACTTTTCTTCGGCTTCATATCCCCTCCGTTTTCCCGCGCAGGTACTCCGCGGCTTCGTCATCGAGCGGCACCGCCTTGGCCCAGGAGGGGTGTGATCCGCCTCTACCGACCAGTCCGACGATGAACGGGGTGCGCCTGGGCGCGTGGTCCGGCCAAGGGGTGTAGCCGTCTGTCAGCACCACAACGGCACTGGGCTTGGGACGCTCCTCCAGGGCAAACTTGATACCCACGCGCATGTCCGTGCCTCCGCCGCCGGCGATACGCAAGGTGGCGCGGCCGACGTGGTCTTTCACCTTGGATGCCTCGACGTCGCAGGTGATGATTTCGACCTGGTCTTCACGCAGGCCGTTGGCTTTCACCATCTGCTTGATGGCCGCAAAGGCGGTTGAGAGATCGCGTTCGCTCATTGAGCCCGAGTCGTCGAGGACTACCTTCACAACGGGCAATCTGCCGTAGTGGCCAGGAAGAGTGATCCCGCTTCCGGAACGACGATTGGCGCGGGCAAAGGTGTAGTCGGTTTTCTTGCTCGCGTCGAGAGCTCGTCCAAGTGCCGATCGGCGCAGAGCATCCCAGTTGACGCGCTTAGCTTTTCCGGCCGCGATCTCGCGCAGCGCCCAGTCGGCCGGGTCCTTGCCGGCGGCGCGGGCTACGCTCTCCACGGCGCGGGCTGTTACCTGGCGCACGCGCTTGGCTTCGATGGGATCGGCGCCTTCTGGCTCGCCCTCGCGGACCTCCTCCCAGGTGGCCGGCAGTCCGGTTGCGCCGGATCCGCCGGCACAGGCTGCGTCGGCGAGGCTCTTTGCCCCCTGACCTTGCCCCTGCTGGGGTTGGCCCTGGCCCTGCTGACCTTGCCCCTGCTGGGGTTGGCCCTGGCCCTGCTGACCTTGCCCCTGCTGGGGTTGGCCCTGGCCCTGCT